>JAOAAU010000142.1 GCA_026418695.1 Clostridia bacterium | reverse complement strand
GAGATGACAACCGCACTATGTTCGTCTACCCACTGTACATAGAATCCCATACCTTCCGCCAAAGCTCTGATGTGGATCATGGTGCGATCTCCCTTGAGAACGATACTTTCTCCGTTGAGTTTAAATACTTTGCTTACTTTGCCCTTGGTAACGACCACCTGGTTCTTTTCCGCTTCCCACTGAACCTGGGCGCCCCAGGATTCACAAATAAAGCGGAGAGGAACAAAGGTTTTCCCATTGGCTACATAAGGCTGGACATCGGGGAATAGGGTTTGTTTTTTGTCTACCCATACTTGAATGGCATTGGACTTAGGATTGAATTGAATTCCCTCCAGAAGCTTGCTCTTATCGTTGATGGACGGAAGATTGCCCAGCTGAAGTGGAATCATACGGATGCTGTTGTTCCACATATCTGCAATGTAGAGATTTCCTGATTTGTACTTTACATCTGTAGGGCTGTTGAACATTGCGCCTAAAAGCGTACCATCCCGTTTACCGGGTGTTCCGGCTCCGGCAATAGTGATGACTTCTTTATTGGGTTTAATGGCTCTGATGGCATGATTCCATGTATCTGCGATGAACAAGGTGCCATCCTCAGCTATATCGATTCCCTTGGGGAAGTTGAATTTGGCAGCAGCACCATCCATAAAACCGCCTTGTGCATAAGCAGTTCCAGCAATAAGTTCACCTTTTGTGCCAGCATAAGTTGTTACTGCGCCTTGATCAATCTTTCTGACCAGCTGATTTCCTGAGTCAAGAACATAGAGTGCACCGGATTTGTCTACTGCAATGCCTGAGGGTTCAGTGAAAAGTGCTTCAGAAAAAGCTCCATCCTTAAAGCCTCCATCCGTGCTTTGTTTTCCTGCAAAAGTGGCTACAACTCCGGTTGGTGTGATTTTACGGATGACATGATTCAAGCTGTCTGCAACATACAGATTATCAGCCTTATCGATTGCGATTCCACAAGGGGAATTCAGCTGCGCTTTGATTCCTGTACCATCAGCGTAGCCTGCTTTTCCTGAACCGGCAAAGGTATAAACCTTGCCTCCGGATATTTTTCGAATTGCATGATTTCCCGTATCACTGACAAAGATGTTCCCTTTGGAATCTACGACAGCATATCTTGGCTTGTTGAACATCGCTTTTGCAGCGTCATCATCGACCAACCCTCCGAGGGGGAGACCGGTGGTATCCTTCTTGTCAGATAAACCGGCGATCGTAGATACCATGTCATCCTTAACCTTTCTAATGAGGTTGTTGTAGGTATCGACAACAATCATTCCTCCATCCTTGTCCCAGGCAATGGAGTAGGGGAAGTAAAAGGTGGAGGAGAGGCGGGGTGCATTATTGGCACCAGGTTTGCCGGAGCCAACATAGTCATTAACGGTTGAGCTTTCAGCAAACGCAGTTGTAGAAACTAGTAGAACAATGATCAGTGCGGAAACGGTTTTAACGAAATTCTTTAACATAAGTTCCTCCGTAAGTAAAATATCTTAATTATTTACCCAAGTATGGGAAGTAGCGTTATATCTTTTGGTTATAGGTGTAGTACGGACATTACCTGCAATGTCCTTCACATTATTGATAGTAATAACGTCACCGTCTTGAGCACCACCTGATATTTGAACAGTCAGACGCCTAGTAAGCGGATTATAAGTCTTGGTCAGTGCTTTCTGTGTATTTGAATAGGTTATGATTCCTGGTTCCAGGAAGCATGCAGGATCCATGTAATCTGTATATTCAACGAAATAGGAAGTATCATTTCCACCCATGTCCCCAATATATGCTTCAAAAGCATCAGTATAAAATAGGGAATATGGGATACTGACTGCCATAGCTTCGTTATATTGGTTTGAAGCATCTTTCAGAGCGTTTGCGCTGAGTGTGAGAAAATAAGATGGACTTACACCGCTTATTTGGGACATTGTGTTTAGCCTTCTTACTACACTAGGGCCAAGTCGATTAAGTGAAACCATATTTCCAGTAGTACTGATGTTAGAGGTTCTTCGAAGTATGACATTACTTGGACTCTGGTATGTCTTTGAAGAACTGTTAGTGATTGCAACATATTCAGGGCGCTCGAAAGTGATATTTTCGGAAGCATAAAGCTCCATAACCTTTAAATCTCCATCATTATTGAATTTTAATTTCCAGTCATAGATTACAGGCGGACAACCATCAATAAGACTTTGAGCGTTAAGTCCTAAATTGTTTCCAGCCCCATCATTAATCAGAGGAGAACCAGTAACTGTAAATGTTCCTGTAGTACCTGAATTATAAGAAGAATTTTCAATTACCTTCAAGTAAATTTTATTGTCATCAACTATATCAACAATGCCTTTTAAATCCATTCCAGATGCTATTCCCGAAGTAACAACATCACCGAGCAAATTAGTTCCAATACCATCTAATGAGAAGCTGATTTTGGAACCATCGAAAGTGCTATCTTTAGCATTTCCAGTGAAAGTCAGCTCAATCAAGTCTATCTTACCATTTTTATCGGCATCCAGTGTTCTCGCTCCCAAAATAGAGAATGGATAAGAAGATTGACGTATAAGAAATACTCCATTGCTGGTATATTGTCCATCAGCGCTGGTTATATCACAAGTAATAGAGGATGATGCTGCAAAAACTAATGGAATATTATTAATCTCAGTAATAGTTAGTTCTGTATGTTCGGCATTCCAACCGCATCCGAAGGTAGATTGATTAGCTCCTGATACTAAAGCAGTTTGAACAGCAATCATACTTGCAGTGCTCAACGGTCTGCTGAAGGTTAGTTTAGTTTGCCCATAAGGTCCGATTACAAAACCATAGTTATTCCCTATAAGGTTTGATGTAACACGAAGTGGATTAAGGACTTCGACTTTTACACCATTTGGAAGCGTTTTGCCGTTTAAGCTAGCTGTAAGTGTGTGTATTTCCGGATAGTTATTAGTATTCAAGGTGATACCTACTGCTGGAGAAAGCAGTTTGCCGGAATTATCAAATTTAACATTGCTATAAACTGCTTCGGCAACTCCTGATATATTACTGGAAATGGCTAAGTTGAAAGTGCTATCATCATAAAGGCCATTTTCATTTACTGGATTCTCCATAGTATCCAATAAATTTAATACATTTAGCTGAATAGTCTCTCCAGCGCTAATTTTTGAGGGACTGTTAAGGACAACAACACCATCAAAAAGATTTGGGACGGAAATAACATCTGAATTTAAAGCTGTACCACTGCCATAACTGACAAGGTACTTGAAATAGGAGAAATCCAGTCCAGAGCCAACTGGCTGTAAAGGCGGAACCTTTAATGTCACAGAGGCTCCATCCCACTCAGAGATGCTGAAATTGCTGCTGGCAAAATTAACTCCACTGCCTGTTGCTGTACCGGATGAATCCGTTGGAACTTGTGTAATTATAAAATCTGTAGTAGTGGGCATTGAAGTCAAAATTTTATCAAAGTTTACATAAATGTATCCATTTTGTGCAGAAATACTGTTAATTCTAGCCTGAGGGACCTGAGGACTGGGTGTTGTGCTTCCGTTGTTTCCACCAGAAGAAGGTGGGGGAGTAGCAGGAGCAGTCACTTCTGGTGGCTGGTTTATCTGTGGAGGCGGGACAACAGAAGGTGTCTGAAGCTGCTCTTGTTTTGCCTCTTCAATTTTCTTCACTTCAATAACTTTGTCGATTTCCTTGATAAGACTCTGATCCAAACCTTCAGGCCTTTTCTTAATCTCCTCGAGTATTGTACTTGGAAGTGTTTCAAGCTTTACCGGCTGAACAGTGATACCGGCATCAACCGGAACACTATGGTCAATGACCGCTTGTTCATTTTTGTTAATAAAAGCTTCAACTGCTTGCTCCAATACAGTACCGTCAGGACGTTGTTCAGTCTTATAGGTAACAGAATAAACACGGCCTTCAAGTACGGCTACAATTGTCTTTCCACCTTCCTCACCAACAAAGAACTGGGTGCCTCGAACACCCATTACTGTCTTTGGGGTTCTGATCTCATATTTGGAACGGATATTGAGCTTTTTCTTGATATTGGTCCAGACTTTACCGAACCAGAGCTTCAAGCCGGTCTGATCATCACCGGACTCAATGGAGCCGGCAAGTTCGGCTACCCCCAATTGAGTGTTTTCACTGATCTTTACAATCTTGTCATCATCAATTTCAAGTTCCACCCAGGAGTCATTCCCTGTGGAGATACTGTCACCCTGAGTCAGGGACATACCCTTAAAAGCGGAAAATTTCTTTTCACCACCGGATTTCTGAACGTTTACTGTACCTGATAAGTCTGTAACCTTGGCTGCACGCGAGGTACTTTCGGCAAAGACTGGAGCTGGATTTGTGCCAAAAATTGAAAAGATTAAGGCTATAATGATGAACTTGGCAATGAGCTTATTTGATTGAAACATTTTTACCTCCAAATGAATTTAAATATATTATTAAGACAAATTTAGACAAAGTAATACAAAATATGATTTTATTCTACTATGCTTCAAGCAAAGATGCAAACCTTAACAAGACTGAGAAATCAAGCAAGTTAACGAATCTTTTTCCTTAGACTATTGTCTAAACAATAATACTTAGCAGGTTAATAAAAGGGGGATCATCACTAGCGCTTGTCGATGGTAATAATCGTGCTGCTGCCGTCTGTAAATACCAGTTTGAGCAAATGCGTTTGGGAATCCAGTTCGACCAAATAGTCTTGTTTTAAAGTCAAAATACTTCTCAGAAGGTGCTTTCTAAATTTAGTACCACTATCTTCATAAGTAGCAAACTTGCTAGAAATGCTATAACCTGAGATTTCAGCTATAGGTTCAGAGTCCATGTAGGCTGCGGCCAGATTTGTCCCTTTGAGGTTTAAGGTTATAGTAATATCTGTATCGTTATATGTGATCGGGCCTGATTGGTTTTCAATATAGGGTCCCATTGAGGCAGTGCCAATATTTAAAATAAATTCTTTTGAAGTATTTAATAAGCTGCTATCGGATACAGTTACAGTAATCAGTGCACTTCCGTAAGATACCGGCGTACCGCTGATTTCTCCGGTTGAAGCATTCATAGTGAGCCCGTCTGGCAAGCCAGATGCTGACCATGAGTAGGGCGCCGTTCCGCCGCTTGCCGCCAGTGTCTCCAGATAAGATACGCCTACAGTAGCAGGGGAAAGAGCGGAATTGATAATATCAATGGGTACTTCATCAATGACGTTGACACTAAGAGTAGCAACAGAACTTATATTATAGTGGAAATCAAAGTTATAGATGCTCGTTGGAAGCGTTGACAAAAAGCTCTTATTGATCGTTATCTGATTACCAGAGTAAACAAAATCAGTAACAGAGGATAAAGTTTGAGGATCTCCATTGATATCAATATAATCGATAGAGATAAGGCTGGATCCAATATCCGCCACAAAAATGAATTCAACCATGATATCTTCCTGTGCTGCCGGATGCTTATTAAAAATAGAATTTGTAGGGGTAATTGCCATGGTACCGTACGCTGAAAACGCTATTTCAATCTTCTCACCGAGAGAAGCATTGCTGATTCCGATTTCACTTAATGGAATCTTAAATTCATAAACTTTGTGCTGATATGCAACTCGATTATTGTAAAGGAAACCAGGAGATCCCCAGGTATTTTCACTGACTGTTATTTTGAATTCTTTGATTCCGGAAGAAGTCTTTATGTAGACTTTTGCGTAATCTTCGTCCCCATCCATAGTATTATCCGGAGTCACATCCATCGCCACATAAAGGTTTTCAAGATCATTTAAAACCCACCCGTAAATATACCCGTCCGGATGGCCGGTACTAGGCTGACAAAGTTCTTTGAAAAAGGGGGCAGTTAAGTCAACCTCTTCAATCTGACTATCAATGTTCAGAGAACCTACTTTGGAATTCAATGTGTAGTTACAGAAGGAGGAAGTACTGTTAATAGTTTTGAAACTGTTTGCTGTTGGATACTGGAAAGGGTATTTGCTTATAACGACAGGTTCAATCCTTGCTGTCAATTTAAGAAGGGTAGTAGTAATATCAGATGAAAACTCTACAGTGATACCTTCAGCACCTACAGGAATAACGTCGAAATCCTTGGCAGAAAGCTTTTTAAGAAGGAATGTATCAATAGAATTATTTACTTTTGCCGGGCCTTCGCTGCCTGCAAGAACCGAATCAATTTGTGCCGAGCCTCCGCCTTTTTGTGTAATAGAGATAACCGCGGGTTTGCCTAAAGTTATAAAATCCCTTAAGTCAATCACTTTTTCCTCATAATTCTTTGTAAAGGGAAGAGCGCCCGCATCGACCCACCCCATGTCTGTCTTAACAGAGACTGAATATCCGCCGTTTACAGTTTCCGGTTCCAGTTGAATTGCGGAAGCATCTGAAATAGGCTGATCTGATGATACATCCGCAAAGGAAAATGTATTCATGGTCAAAAAAGTGTAAACTATGATGATCACAAAAGCGAATCGCTTCATACCTTTCTCGTTCATACTGCAAAACCTCCAAAATAACAGCTTGGTATTTACCATGTATTATTCTCTACATCGGTAACCACTCCGGATTCGACTGTAACATATCCGACGACGACACCAAAGTAATCTGAACTATTAACCTGTTTAAAGCTCATTACAATATCGTAGGTTCCGTCAGGAAGACTGCCAAGGTTTGCTAACACCTGGTTTGCCATAATGCCTCCCGGAACATCAATCCAGTTGATGCTCCAATTGTCTAGTGCAGGATAATAAACGGTCCTGCCACCGCTGCCATTATCCTTTTCCACTGTAAGCTTTACTTTATCATCCGGAGAATAAACCTCTCCCTCAACAACCAGAGAAGAACCATCCATTCCTAGGGTAACGTGGTTCATCCATGTTATTGGGCCGGTAAAGGTTCTCGTAACCGTACTGCCTGATTTGACCTTGACTTCATAAGTTAGCGTATTGAGTACACTTGGCAACACACTTGCCTTGTGAAAGGATTCAATACCTCCCGTAATGGGATTAACGATATTAACTTGCGTTATAATCGGCATACTTCCATCGAATATAGTAACTTCAACATTGTCATTTCCTATGAAGGTTCCACTGATAGAGACCTCATTTTCTACCCTAAAGGCCGTGATGTACTCACCATTCAAAAGGGTGCTGCCGGACGGGGGAGGTACAGCAGCGCAGTTTGCCTGTACGGGATATCTAAATGTACTGGTTAAGCCGTTTCCAAGTTGGCCGCTGTATCCATCACCCCAGGTAAGAATAGTGCCATCACTTTTCAATGCAAGTGAGTGATCTCTTCCTGCGGTTACAAAAGTTACGCCGGTCAAATTTCCTGTTCCGCCTTCTCCCAGGACTTGAACAGGTGCGGGTTTATCGGTTTCAGAAATGTCATTATCACCTAACTTGCCTCTATTGTTATTCCCCCAAGCATATACTTGTCCCGTGTTTGAAACCGCGAGGGAATGAACGCTGCCTGCGTTAAAAGATACTATACTATTGAGAAGTCCGGTTCCACCAAGGCCTTTCACCTGTATTGGAGAGTATCTGCAAGTAGTTGTATTATCTCCAAGCTGTCCATTATAATTTTCACCCCAAGCCCATAGATAACCATCCGCTGTTAAAGCCAGTATAAAGTTTCCACCGGAAGCAATTGCAATAATATTGCTGGGCAGACCTGTAACTTGAGCTGGTATTGTATGAGAATCTGTGTCCATTGCGCCTTTACCTAATTGCCCGTAATGATTACTTCCATAAACCCACACAGTTCCATCGTTTCTTAATACAGCGGTATGATAATCACCTGCAGAGATTGCAGTGATACCAGTGAGATAGCCTGAACCGTCAGAACTGACAACAGCAGTTGGATTGGATGCATTGGTGGTAGTACCGTTGCCAAGCTGACCGTAATTGTTTTGTCCCCAAGCCCAGACCGTGCCATCACTCTTAAGCACAACCGTATGATTTACCCCTGCTGAAACAGCCTTTATATTGAACAGACCTGCTACTTGACCGGGGAAACTGCGTGAAGTAGTTCCCGTGCTGACTCCCAACTGTCCGTATGAATTATCGCCCCAGGTCCAAATTGTACCATCGGACTTTAATGCGGCTGTAAAGTATTCACCGGCTTCAACTGCAGAAATATTCAAAAGATTTCCTGTGCCTCCGTAGCCAAGCACTTGAGTTGGTTCCGTGGTTTGAGAAATAGTTCCTGGGCTGCCGATTCCAAGCTGGCCTTTGTTATTTAGTCCCCAAGCCCAGATCGATCCGTCGTTTTTCCTCAGAATACTATGAGATCTGCCTGCCGCAAGCTTTAGCTCCTGCGGAGGGGACACTGTTAGTAACGGCGTAGATATTGTAGCAGGAATCGGTACTGGTGATAAAAGGCCATCAACATTGATAGCTTTTACATAGTAATAATATTGGGAACCTTCAGTCAATGTTGTATCCCAGTAACTAAGTGTTGCATTGGAAACTGTAGCTATTTTACTAAAGGGCCCTGATAAACTTACCCCTCGGTATATCTCGTAGCTCGAAATACCAATATCGTCCGTTGAGGGATCCCAAGAAATTTTAACCCATGTCGGCCCTACGTTTACCTCTGCAATATTGGAAGGGGCGGTAGGGGGAGTGGTATCCAAAGGAGCATCCAGCTGGAGTTCTACCAGGAAAACATCGACTCGATTATTTGTATCGCCTGCAACTAGATTGCTTGCTTCTGAACAGAATGTTATAAACCTACCGTCTGCACTGATGGAAGGACTGCCGCTGCCAGCGTTTGATTGTATGCCGGAAACAGTTGTACTGACTCTATGGGTACGTCGCGTCAATTGGTCATAGACAAAAACATCTTCAACGTTATTTGTATCACCATTCACCAAGTTGCTGGCGCTAGAATAATAAGCAACATACCGGCCGTCGTCACTGATTTGCGGTCGATAACAATGGTAGTTTGCCTGCTCACCGGAACTGGATATACTGACTCTCTTGATCTCTGTCTTTCCGGATTCATCATAAATATTGTTATTATCTGTATCTCTATCTAAAACGAAAACATCTGTACAGCCATTAGTATCACCATTCACCAAATCGGATTCAAATGAAGTGAATGCCATGAAGCGTCCATTAGTACTGAGATAAGCATTACCTCCTTCAACCATCCACTTTGTTGTATTGGTTGTAAGATCTCGGATATATATACCTGCTCCAGTAGCGTCAGGGGTAAGTAGAGAGCCTGTGTTGAAAGCAATAAATCTCCCGTCGCCGCTAATCGAGTTCAAGTGGCTGCTTGAAGCAGCTTGAGTACCTGTCGAAGAAACACTTACCAGTCTTGTTGTATCGGTTTGCCTGTCACGGACAAAAACGTCCCAGTTACTATTGGTATCTCCCTGAACCAAATTGTCCTGAGTGTAAGTAAATGCCACATAGCGTCCGTCATCGCTGATTTGAGGGTCAGCATAAAACCCTCCGCCAGGGTTGACTTCCGCATTCTGATCTGAGAGGCTTACTCTGTAATTGGTATTCGAAGCAAGGTCACGTACAAAGACATCACTACCGGCATTGGTATCTCCACTGACCAGGTTGCTTGCGGTTGAAGTGAAAACAACGTACCTCCCGTCATTGTTGATAAACGAGTAACTACTTCCACCATTAATCTGATTTCCTAGTGAATTTAGACTAACCCTACTGGTGGATTGAGCAATCCTGTCATATACGAAAACATCCCTTACATTATTGGTGTCACCGGTCACAAGGTTGCTTGCAAAGGAACTAAACGCAATTTTTCGTCCATTCCGGCTTAACCACACGTTGTCACTGTCGTTATTGGGATTGCCTCCGCTGGTTGATAAACTGGCTCGGGAGACAGAGCTTATTCGCAGCGTGGTTGACGGTGGGGGAGGTGTATTTGATACAACATCAATGGTCAAGGAGTTGGTTAACACCTTACCGTTCAGTGTGACAGTGAGACGATGTGTTCCAACTGTGGTTAGGTTTATACCTAAAGCAGGGGATAGAACATTTCCATTAGCATCAATCTCTACATCAGTGAAAACAGCTTGGGCACTATTCTCAAGGTCACTTGTTATTCCTACGTTAAAAACACTATTATCATAGATGTGATTATTATTTAAGATTGTATTTGTCGTGTCTCTAATATCCCTAATAGTAATTTGTGCAGAATTTCCTGAAACAATTGAAGAACCGGATACAGTCACATTTGCACTTTGTATTGCAGGTATCTCAATAGAGGATGAATGAGTACCAGCATCCCCCTTGTATTTAACCGTATAGCGAAAAGTGGTATTAGTGTCTCCAGGTTGCAACGGCGATACACTTAAGTTGACCGCCCTGTAACCATTCCAATTAACATTATTGATAGTCATGCGAACAGGGGAAGTTCCGGAATCCTGAAACACCTCAAAATCTGTAGTTAAGGGTGCGGTGGTCAGCGACTGATCAAAAAGTAAATTTATATAGCCATTTTGAACATCTATAGTTGATATTCTCGGAGGAGCAACAGTTGAACCTGAATTGCTGCCGCTTGAAGGCGCAGGAGAGGGCGCAGGAGAAGTAACCCCCGGGTCCGGGGTGATCTGAGGTACAGGTGGCTGCGTCTGCTGAATTTGCTGTTGTTGAAGCTGCTCGTATCTGGTTTCTTCTATTCTCCTTTGTTCAATGACTTGATCAATATTTTGAATCAGACTTGGGTCTATACCTTCCGGACTCTTCTTTATTTCCTCCAAAATAGTACTTGGAAGGCTTTCAAGCTTCACCGGCTGAACCGTAATACCGGAATCCAAAGGAGCAGATTCATCAACGACCGCTTGCTCATTTGGATTGATATAAGCTTCAACCGCTCTTTCCAAAACGGTACCATCAGGTCTTTGTTCTGTAGTATAAGTAACTGAATAAACTTTTCCTTCAAGAACGGCAACAACGGTTTTTTCATCATCCAGGCTGACAAAGAACTGAGTTCCGCGGACACCCATGACTGTCTTGGGTGTTCTGATTTCATACTTGGAACGGATGTTCAATTTATTCTTGATGTTGGTCCAGACTTTGCCGAACCAAAGCTTTAGCCCGGTCTGGTCATCCCCGGACTCAATGGAACCTGCAAGTTCAGCAACTCCCAATTGAGTGTTTTCACTGATCTTTACCAATTTGTCATTATCGATTTCAAGCTCGACCCAGGAGGCTTTGCCAGTAGAGATACTATCTCCCTGGGAGAGGGACATTCCTTTAAAAGCGGAAAATTTCTTTTCACCGCCGGCCTTCTGAACATTTACTGTACCTGACAAATCTGTTATCTTGGCAGCTCTACCTGTATCAGCAGCCCATAGGGGAGTTGAATTGGTCACTACAAGAACCAGTGTCAGGATAAATGAGATAATTTTGTTTTTTAATAAAGCTGATTTCTTCATTTTACTATCCTCTATTCTAAATGCTCTATCCATAAGCGTTGAAAATGTAATTTATTTGCATTCGATTAATTATTGAATTCAGATTGAATTCCTTCCAATTCATAGACCGGAATTCCGTGTTCTTTCCCTTTTACCTTGATTTCTCCCAAAGAGGCGGCATTGATTCTATCTTTGACAAGATCATAGGTAGCCTGGCTCATCAGGATTTGTCCGGGCTTTGAGTTGCTCTCCAGTCTTGCTGCGGTATTGACTGTATCCCCAATGGCGGTGTAATCCATTCTGAATTTGGCACCGATATTTCCAACGACAGCATAGCCTGTATTGATTCCAATCCCAAACTGGACGCTGCGTCCGAACTTTTCTTCAAGAACTTTTCTAAGCTTTTCTGAGCCTTCCTTCATAGCCCAGGCTGTCTGAACTGCCTTGAAGGCATGGTCTTCAAGATCCAGGGGGGCATTGAAAATCGCCATGGTGGCATCCCCGATGAATTTGTCCAAAGTACCGCCGTATTTAAAGATGGACTCAGCACATAAATTAAGGTAATCATTAAGTATCGCAACAACTTCCTCCGGTTGGCATTTTTCAGACATCGGTGTAAAGCCGCGGATATCCACAAACAAAGCAGTAATTTCTCTTCGAATACCCCCGAGTTTCAATCCTTCTTCGCCGTTATCAAGAATCTCCTTCACAACCTGGGGAGCAACATATTTTCCAAAAACGTCGGTTATTCTCTTTCGTTCAAGGAACTCTTCGATGTAACGGTAGATGATGGTCATCAGATATAGAAGGACAATTGAAAACATAGGGTAGAAGAGCTGGAGTATAAATCCCTTGGCATAAACATACTTTGCCAGGGCTATGTAGAGAACAAGGTATAAAACTAGAATTATTGCTGATTTCGCAGGGCTAAACCGCTTAAATAAAAGGAAAAGAACAATACATGATAAAAAAAGTATCGTAAAATCAACATAATCCGGAACTGTTAACTTAAAGGTTTGGTTGATAAAATTCTGAATGATATTGGCATGAATCTCGATACCGTTCATATGAACATTACGATCCAGTGGAGTAAGATAAGAATCCATCATGCCGAGGGCATAGGGACCGATCAGTACAATTTTTCCTTCAAAGTATTCCGGCAGAATTTCGCCGCTGAGTACACTATAAAAAGAAGCATGTTCAAAATCATCCGGTTTTCCTACGAATGAAATGTGAGACATGTGATAGCGATCTTGGGGGAGAGAATAATTTGGTGAAGAACCGGTAGTCTTCTTCATATACTCTTCATAGATCACTGATGCAAAGCTCTTTATATCCTTGCCCTGGTGACGGAATGCATTGAGTGACTTTCTTACGATATTGTCTGAATCAACCACCGTTGTGATGTGTCCAGCTTTTGAACACGCGCCCAAAGTGGGAAAGGGAACCTCCAGGGTTGGTGATTCCATACCTTCCAGAGCAGAATATTTTTTTTCTGTTCCTTTCCAACCAACCGCCGGAAAAACAACATTACCAGCTTTTTTCGCAGCTTCCACAAGGGCCTTGTCTCCTTCAGGATAAGAGGACTCCTGGGACAAAATGACGTCAATACCGATCACGGACGGTTTGCCTGCAGAAAGTTTGTTGATCATATCGGCCATGATTTTTCTTGGCCAAGGCCACATCCCCAGCTTGTCAAGACTTGTCTCGTCGATGGCAATAATAGAAACCCGGGTATCCGGCTGTCCCCTTGACTGCAAAACGGAGTCCTGGAAAAAGTATTCGACACTTTCAAAGGTATCGTAATAGGAAAAAATGCTAAATAGTATTAAGATAATCAACGCAAAAACTTCAGATTTAATCTTCAAGCTTGTACCCCCGAACATAAAATAAAAAATTGAGTTCCATAATCTTTTCTATAAGTTATTATCTGTCGTGAAATCCCAGTGGATAATCATGTTTTAATTGAATCGACTAAATATGACAAAATAAAACAACTATATAGAAAATTTTATCTTGAAAACCCATTTTATACAATAGCGTATTGAAAATAAATACTTTTTAAAGTATATTCCTTAGACCATTGAAATCCATGGTAAACGCTGGAGTTTTACATATTATAATTTATCAGAAAGGGGATACGGAAGTATAGGTTGACTTTGACAAAAGTTAATACAAAATTCGACAAGATTCAACAAAGGAAGGTCTGGCTTTGTTCAGACCGTGCCTGTTGATCGAGAATTGTAAAGATAGATGTCTATTGAGAAATCTGATTGATATTAGTTAAGAAGTGAAAAAAATAATAATACTGTTAAAAATCCAATTTTAGTGTTTGATTTCTGGACAACCGGATTGAAGTCTTTTTCGAGTCAAGTTGTTCAACGAATTTTTTCATCAATTCGGTCTTAAACTTGTAATTTGTTTTAACTTCAATGATACAGCCGATAATGATTGGGTCTCCGTTGGAATCCGTTCCGCTTTCCGGGCTGAACTTTATTGTGAAATCATTGAAAGTATCAATTCGGTCGGGAATTAAATGATTTGGATTTCCTGAATCAAGCTTTAAGCTTAAACCATTACAAAAGCTCTCCTTAAACAGTTCTTCAAACTTTGTTTCATCGATTGCTGCCTCTGCATCCTGAATATGGTGATCATCAGTTGCTGATAAAACTGCAGCCCGGCTTGAGGATATCAATGCAGCATTGATCTTGCATAGATCTCCAAACAAACATAGGAGTTCCGTTGTAGGTGCAAGAATCACAGAAACAAGAATGATTCCTAAAAACAGATAAGCAATTATTTTCATTGGAATCCTCCGATTTTAAGGTAAATCCTTATAATACTTAACGCCTGTGGTTGGAAGTTCAAAGGTGATGTCTTTCGTTCGGGTGAAATCATTTCCAAAAGCTTTGATAACAAAGGGAAAGCTTGCAGTGATACTCACTTTGAAGGATTTACCTCTTTGCTTGCAGTAGATTGACTTGACTGTAGATTCATCTGCACTTGGTGTTATTTTATTTCCGTCCATATGGACAAAAATCTGATCCTTTACCAGGGGATCCTTGAAAAGAGGCCGGCTTTTTAAGTCATCTTCAACGAATTTGACCATTTCAGGTTTGATATAGTTTACACTGGCAGCCTGTGTTGATAAGTTGAAGGTTTCAAAAACAAGGGTCAGGTACCAGGGGAAAAATAGAATAAAATTTGTGAATGTCAATAGAAAAATCGATATGATTAAGGTTGCAAGGATTGAGTTTGCAACTGCTTTCATTGTCAAACCTCCAGATTCCAAAAGATTAAAGTGACTTGCCAGAAGGTTGAAAAGCGGCAAGTCACTTGTGAAAAATCGACGATAATCAGTCTTTAAGCGTTTAAAATCTTTTTGGTGATAAAGTCAGAAACCCATCCCCAGACGTCTTTCAGCCAGCTATTCATATTGCCCTTTACACCACCGATAATGATACCCACTACAACAATTGCGCCTAAAGCAAAGGCAATCTCCTTGATTCCCATACTGCCGCGCTGGCTGTGGAGAAGAATAGCACCCTTTAAAGACATGTTTTTAATTTTTTTAATCATTTTGAAATCCTCCTTTAATTTAATTATGTTTTTAACCATTAACTGAAAATTTTAATTGCGTCCATAAACTGATAATAAAAATAGATAATGACATATACGGCCAACACGATGATCAATCCAAACTGAACCCGGATGTTTTTATGCTGCCTGCTTTTAAGTTCGTCTTCCAAAGTCCTGATTCTTGCTTCATGAAGCTCGTTTTTCAAGTAGGCCATCTGGGATACATTATCATATCCATTAAGGCGAGTCTGCATGATGTCACAGAACTTAATGATGTAGCGAAGGGGAACACGCTTTTTCAGCTGCTTCAATGCATATTCCTCACCATATTCAATATTATCCAGAAGAACCCCCAGCTCCTCTTGCATATCTGTATTTGCATTAGGGAGAAAATCCCTGACTACATCAGCAAGGTAGATATCTACCGACCTTGAGTACTGGTAGTAGAGCATACTATAAAAGGAAGGAAAGTCGTGGAGAATATTTGTGTTCTTTTGTTCGACCTTCCGTTCCAGTTCGTCGATCGGATACATCCATGCAATTATTGGACCAAGGAAGCTGAGGTAACCTAGAAGCGGATTGATTTGCATAACCAGCAAAGCAATCATGACCGCACATAGAGCAAGAACAATTTGCTGAGCGCGCAATTCTTCAGGAGTAATCCTTAAATCCAGCCTGGAAATAATATTTTTATACTCTTCTCTTTTTAAATCACTGAGCAGTGACTTCACCGCAAATTTTCGCAGGATAATATCCCGGAAGTAATAGAACTTTTCCCGCTGCTGCTGATTCTTTGCTTTCTTTAAAAAGTCCCTGGTGTTTTTCTTTCGTTTACGGCTTATTGGTTTGATAAAAGTAAATATCAATGTTACAGACAGGTAGGAGATCGCACCCAAAGCAGCTAGCCTCACGAGACCAATCATCTTGCAGCCTCCTTCTTTATGCCGATATCTCTTTGAAGAGACTGGCAGCGAGCAAAACTTAAACAGACGGCGATGATGGAGACTCCGATGACCGTCCTTCCAAGGTCTGTTGATAGAAGGAAATTGCGCATTTCAGAACCGGTGAGGGAATAAAGGACAAATAAACTCACAAGAGCGGTTTTTATCAGGAATTCTTTGTTCATTTCACGAAAAATTCTGTTTTTCCTGGCGTTGATTTCCCTGAGAGCTGCATTCTCATCTACGATATCCAGAAAAATATCTGCCATTCCTTTTCTCTCGTTGTATTCAAATACGACCGCTTTTTCAGCAAAGTTGTCAAATTTAGGCCCCAACTGACGGTTCAATACTTCCATGGCTCTTTTGAAGGAGTAGCCGTGATTTTCACAGTTATCAACAAATTGAACAAAATAATGACGAATGGAAGGGTTCAAGTATTCTCTAGACTCAAGCACTTTTTTAATAGCGACCATGACGCCGTCTCTGGCAAGAGGGCAGATCAGGTCCTCCGCGTCCATAATGTTTTCAATCTTGGAAGACTCAGCAAGTCTGGATTGCATGATGAAATACGTAAAACCTGCAACGATGATGGAGACAGATACTAGAACGGATAAAGTCACATTTCTTAAAAACATGACAGCAATCAGGATCAGAGCAGTAAAAATGATACAGATCAATGTATTAAATCCATCAAAGGTAAGAGGAAGATTATAATCCCGGATCAATGCCTCCGCCAGTGCGTTATATTTTGATACCAGCGATTTTTGCGGTTTTTCAAGCTTGCTTTTCTTTATCCTTTCAACGGTTTTCTTCGTATTCCTTGATGCAATCTGATTCAGACAGGCATTGAAAATTCCTTGGAAGCATCCAAAAACATTTACTTTAAATATAAATAGAAGGAATATGAAAACGGAAAGCACGACAAGGCTAAAAACCAAGTTGTATACTGTCAGCATTGTAATCCTCCTCTTCATCAGGGTTCACAGGTAAGGTAAGAAACTCAAAACGGCTTCTCTTAATTCCGGACTTAAGCATTTTTTGCTCCAAGCTTTTTGAAATAGTACCAACACGCCGGTGTCTTCCAACGATTTTCCTAACTTTCCCGGTTACGGGATCTTCATCCACATCCTGACATTCAAACCTGTAGATTTGTTCAACAAAGGGTTTAAGTCCATCAGAGCCTCGAACCTCGGAGATCGAAGTAACCTTTCTTGTTCCGTCTGCAAGCCTTTCTTGAAAAACAATGAATTTGATTGCGGCACATATATTTCTTAATGCAAGCTCGGCGGGTTCATTGGAAGCACTCAGATAAGCGGTAAGAAACCTGAAAATTGCTTCCTGGTCACCTTCTGCGTGCAAAGTTGTAAAAAGATAGTGTCCTGTTTGAGCTGCACGAAGCGCAGTTGTAAATTCCCGAGGTGCCCGGAGTTCGCCGGGACCGATCCAGTGGGGAGACTGTCTCATGGAATTGATGAGTAGGTTTTCCATGGTAGCGGTACTGCTATCCTGATTATCTTCGGATACGGACTCATACTGAAGAACATCGTTAATGATCCTGTCAGAAGGATCATTGTTTCTGTGTCTGACCAATCGTAATTCCGTAGGATTCTCTATGGTAATGATCCTGCACAAAGGATCGATTTGTTTTACCAGCATCTCGTTTAAGGTGGTTTTTCCGCTTCCTGTGGGGCCGACAGTCATCCAGGAAAGATCTGCTTTGGGAATCAGGGAGAGCAGACGGAACATGTTCACTGAAAAGGATTCATTATGCACCATCTGTCTCGGAGAAATAGTACTTTTCTTGAACTTTCGCACCACAAAAGCAGGATTTCCATAAGGGGATATCGAGGCATGGGTCGCATTAACCCTGCTGCCGTCGATCGTACGGGCGTTCACCATGGGATTCTTGGGAGTAAGCCTGACTTTGGAAGCACGGATCAGCTTTGTAATAATTTTTTCCATGTGTTCGCGGTCATTGAACGATTTATCCCAAAACTCGGTTTTCCCGTGCTTTTCAACAAAGATTTGATCCGGGCCGTTGGCACGGATTTCATCAATTTCAGGGTCTTCCATGGCTTCGGTGATGGGGCCGTATTGGGTGATTTCTTCGATCAAGTCATTTCTGAGGGTGCTGAGATCCTCATAACCTTCAACATCCGGCTTTTCTGTTTCAACATATTCAATCACATACCGTTCGGTCATCTCTCTTTTTACTTTGACGTCTTCCACCTGCCTGTAAAAATTGGAGGCTACCTTGTTGATATAAGCCTGACATTGTTTTACGACCTCTTCAAAAGACATCATGGTCAGTTTGCTCGTGTCCAGATCTTTAAAAAGGTATTTGGATTTTTTTTGTTTTTCACTAACATCCCCACGTGTCAGCATGTTTTGATACACTCCGTTCCGATGAATTAAGAAATGAGAGTTAAAAATTAGGAAAGCAACTAAAAAGCTTAAGTAGTCTAAGAGAGGATTAATAGGTATTAGCAGGTACGGTGTCTTTGTCCATCTGGAATATGATACTTGCAATAGTGATCTTATTCTAATTTCTTTTTAGATTACACTTTTCCTTATAATCCTATTTTCCTTTTCTCATTTCTTTTAAAACTGTACTTTCTTCATTTATTTAAGTATTCAGCCAAGGATGACTTCCGACAGCTTGTCTATGGACCTCTTGAAACGGTTATCCATCAGTACTGTTTCCTTTAGATAAACTCTTCCATCCAGAGAGCAGTCAATCAGATCGGGAATAAACGGAAACTCTGCCATGAGTCTAAGGTTCATGTCACCGATAATTTCCTTGTCGTAATTAAACCCCATTTGATTGCTGAGGATGATATTGGCAAACTTCGCAATTCCGATCCCGATGGAACTCATAAACTGAAAAAGTCTGCTGGTATTCTGAGGACAATCGATGCGTTCACTCCAGACAACAAATCCCAGATTGCTGTTTTTTATGGAAGAATAGCAGAACTCAAGGGGAGGAAAGTTCGGAATATCGATCAAAACAAGGTCAAACATTTCCTTGAGAGTAAGAATAACTCTTTCAACTTCTTCCTCTTTGATATCAAAAAAGTCTTCCATACTATCCAATGGACTGGTGGACATGATATATAGATTACTAAAACGGGTTTTGATGATTTCCTCTCTGAAATCCACCTTGTCACTTCGAACTGATTTCAATAAACCTCTGCCTTTTAAATTTGCTTCACAATCCAGCAGCTTATAAATATTCGGATAGAATACCTTGGCATCAAGAATGCAGGTACTGAAGCCTTTATCAGCCAGATACAATCCTAGATTCGACACGAGCAGGGAAATGTCGGTATGATCTCCGGCAGGAACAAATCCGATAACATTTTCTAAGATTTTTTGCCTTTCAAGCTCTTGAAAAGCATTTTCCTTTGGTGACAATCTGGCAAGCTGTTCCTTGAAGCCTATTTTTTTTCTGATATCCATGACTCAATCTCCTTTGCGACTGTAGGAAGCTGATCCATAATATTTTTATTGTCTTTTCTGCTTAGAAGCGTAATAGTAAAGGAAATTTCCTTTTTATTCTTGTACTTTGCATAATTGTCTACCTGTGCAGTGGAACCCTCGAGAACCAGAGATTTCGGAAGAATGCTATCAAGAAAATCTGAGCTTTTCATGACTTCCTGCCGTTTGGATTCATTGAGTTTCAAAACTTCCTTATAAACCTCGTAGATGGAATGACCTTTTGAATTCAGCAAATCTTTTACCGTGATACTTTCAAAAAGGGTATCTACTTTTCGGACTGTTTTTTCACGTCCGTATCCGGGGGAAGAGGGATCAGCATCTCTGGATTCTGTCGTTGTTTCATCATAGGCTACCCTGATTTTGACGTTATCGCCCGGTGTCAGGATATCTCCAGCACATTCAAGATAGTTATAGGGGATGGTCAGTACTTCGCCGGATTTTTCCAAGAAGTACATCCACTCATTTTTTAAAGGTTTTTCTGCAGAAAACTGGTCTTTATATAGAATGGTTTTTCCTCTGAGAAAGTAGAGGGAATATTTATTGACTGCATCTTCCAGATTGGTGACCATATCCTCTTTGAATTCCTTGCGGATCAAAGAATACATTTCAAGGTCTTCCTTTGTGATCACTGTTTTCGCAGGAATTCCATCCGAAGACTTGATACGGACTACCTCGACGGTATCCTGTGCAGCCTTGCTGGCATTATTAAGAAAGAAAAAGGAACCTAAAATGACCGCAATGCTGATCAAAATCGCAAAAAGTTTTTTGGGGAATTGGCTGCCGGGTCTGATTTCTTTGATACTGTTCACCTTCATTGAATTTCCTCCTGTTGAATGGTTTTATCCGGTTGGGTAAAAATCTTGCATGTATTTAAAAAAGGATCAATGAGCAGTTTTTTATAAAGCTTCATCCGGATGCCTTCATGTTTGATTTCTTTAAACTTTGGAAGACTGGTAAGATCCAGGGCTAATTCTTTGATTCCACTTGAAATGCAGTCATTGGATGTAAGTTTGAATAACTGAACATCGGATGCGCTTTTGACAAGATCGAACTTGCGGACTTTAAAGCCAGTAACAAAATCCTTTTCAAAACCGCACTTATCATATATAACAAGGATTTCATATCCCTCCTGATTGCTGCATACTTCCTGCATAATTTCTTCACTGGGATGAAAGAGAACAAGTTTATTTCTGCCTTCAAGCTGCGTTTTAGCATTGATCGAGGGAATATCGGTCAAAAACAAATCGTCATACCTTTTGAGATTGAGCCTGCTGCTAATTTGTTCGAAAATCACCAACCTCGTTTTGAATTGTTGGGAAAGAACTTCAACCAAATATTTGAGGAATGTATTAAAATATAGTGGATAGGAATACTCCTTAAAGTAAATTATATGGCGCAATGAACAAGCGGTTTTATTGAGTTGAAATGGGGTAAATTCCCCATGGATATCGTCAGAATTCCCGGAGAATATGAAACTGTGCCCTTTGTTTTCCGATGAAGTGGATATAACAGATGAAAGACTGGTATTCAAACTAATTATGTTGTTCTTTACTGCTTTTTTAGGAACACTTCTGTAGAGCTCGGATTTTTCAAAAGCAGATTCACTGCTGCTGTTTTCAATAGTAGGACTTGCCGGAGTGATTGCAGGTTTTACCAATAGATTTATGTTGCTTAAGTACAGCTTTTCTAAAATATCCGGCAGACAGAGGAGTTGGTCCTTTTTAACCTTAATGGATTTCAAGGCGTCAGAAAACAGCCCGTTGGAAATCAATTCAAAAATTGGACGAATGGCGGATTGAAGACGCTGATACTCTTCTGCGGAAAATACGGGTTCTGTCGGAGGTGTCAACTCCTGTGTCAAGTTGTGGCTATAATCATTCAATGCATTATTTGATAAGAGACTTCTCATTCAAAACACCCTTGTTTGAGTTATTATAATAAATTGTTTAGAATACCTGCATAGCAAGTTCTATAATCCTGACTGACGGAACAGAGCTTTCTTCCGGTATCGATCTGTTGATCAAAGTCTTTACTGAAAGGAACAATTCCTGCACAAGCAAGACAATTATCAAACGTATCACTGACACTGCTCAAAATCTTGGAAGTAACCTCAGGAAGAAGTGCTTTTCCTTGATGCGTGATGGTATCCACATATTTTGTCAGAATCAGTTTGGATTTCATTTTAAAAAGCAAAAGGTCATCTTTATCAAGGACTCCATGGACAGTTCTTTCTGTATTTAAGATGGAATATAAACTATTGTTCAGGCAAAGACCGATGCTATCTACATGCAGTAAAAGCTCCTTGTTTTGTCCGAGAATTTCCAAAGGAATATCCAACATAACCAGGTTGAATTTTGTCTTTAACACACTCACAAGTGCAATCAGTCTTTTAGGATTCACATGTTCCAGGATTTTGTCATGACGGTCTACAGAATAGGCCAAAGAAGAAACATAAAGATTATCATTGATCAAACACGTATTCATGGAGTAGGAATCGGGCTTCAACAAGCACTTTATCAGGGAACAGGCAAGCTCGGGATTCAAATCTACTTCTTCTCCGAATTTGCTGAAATAGAGATTGATTCCTCTGTAAATCAGATCAAGATCAAGTACAATCACAGTAAAGCCTCGAAGACTTGCTTCCGTAGCAAGATTGGATACTGTTCCGGTAATTCCGGAACTCCTGTGTCCGGTAACAGCAATAACTCTGTTGAGATTGCCCGATAGAGAAGCAGGTAAGATTTCTTGAGCTGATTTCACTCTTTCATGTTTCATCGGCAGATGGCCTTCTGATTCGGATTGAGAAGTTCTTACAGATGAAATGGAGGTTTTTTTGAAACTTAGCCAAGATTTCCTTTTTTGTGGTTGAGCTTGTTCACTGAGAAGTACTGTGTTTTCCAGGGTAGTATTTTTTTTGCCCAGACAGATTTCTTTTAAAAAGGATACAGGAATTTTCACCTTATCTACGAGATGTACTTGAAAGTGAGGGTTTTGAGAAACTGCTCTCTTAAATACATCAGAATACTGGGGCTCCTTGGTAATAAACTTGAATTGGATTTGGGGAAGGACATTATCAACTAATTCCTTGAAATCAGAAAGTGTTTTAACAAAACTTTCAATACTGGCTCCAATTCCTTGATCCATAAGTAACAACACATCGAAATCCACATCATTGGACAGTAAATGCATAAAAGCGTCCTCTATACTATTCGCCCAGTAAACGACTTCAATGCTTCCGTCCTTTTCCAAAACCTGCTGCAAGGACTCTCCGCTACTTCCAACGACAAGATAGACTTTCATTCACGACCCTCCAAGATAATAAATAAAATACCATATATTGGTAATAATATAATAATGCATATTTATCTGATAATCAAGATAAAAATGCTAAATATTGTAAAATAATCATCTTTATTCCACGAATATATCCTGATATAATACAAGAGAAACTAAATATGTCATATTTAAAACAAATTTCAAAATATTATGATGGAAGTCAACAATTTTCTATGAATTATTATCACCATAAACATTGAGACCGTAATTGTTTATATTTGCGCGGGGAGAAGGTATCCTATTTTAGGTGACATTGAATATGATCGGGAGTAAAAAATGGAAAGCAAGAACAGATATGATTTAAAAGAATACGAGCCTTTATGGGGAAGCTGGCAGGTGGGCGAACTCATCGGTGAAGGCAGTTACGGAAAAGTTTACCGGGTTTATAAAAACGAATGGGATTTAAGACTTGAATCAGCGCTAAAAACGATTACAGTCCCCTCCAGAGAACAGTTGAAAGAGGCAAGAATTACCATCGGTCAAGACCAGGAAAAACTCGAAAAATACTGTTTGGAGATCACCAAAAACATCATTAATGAAATCAGATTGCTGTATAAGCTCAGAGGAAACAGCAATATTGTGAGTTATGAGGATCATGCGGTAGAAAAGCGAAAGCAGGAAATAGCCTGGGATATTCTGATCAGAATGGAGTATGTGCAGCCACTGACAACAATAACTGCCCAACGGAAGATGAGGAAGGAAGAGGTCATCAAACTTGGAATCGATATTTGCACTGCTCTTGAGACCTGTTTGAAACATCAAATCGTTCATCGTGATATCAAAGAGGAAAACATCTTCATCTCTTTCGATGGAAATTTCAAACTGGGGGATTTTGGTATAGCCAGAGAAATGTCAAAAGGGGAAGGAGCAGCCTCTGTCAGAGGGACTCCGGTTTATCTGGCTCCGGAAGTCTTTAGAGGGGGAAGATATGATCATAGATCGGATCTTTATTCCTTAGGAATTGTTCTATATAAATTGATGAATCATGGCCGTTATCCGTTCATGCCTTCATTTCCGAATGAAATCAAATATTCAGATAGTGAAGCAGCATTAATCAGGAAGCTATCCGGGGAAACATTACCACTGCCGCAAGAGGCGAAGGACAAACTCGGGAGGATCATCAATAAAGCTTGTGCTTTCAGGCCGGAAGACAGATATGACAGTGCCAGTACCATGAAAAGAGAACTTCAAGATATGTTTGCAGATACTAACGAAAAGAATGATGATTGGCTCATTGATCTCGAAGATGGGAGTATATTATCTAATAAGGAAATCAAAATACAGAGCTTCAATAACGCAGAAAGAAAAAATACGGAAAGTAATAAGAAAACCTCCGAAATAAGAATTGAGGGGGATTGGTTATATCTGTAATCATAGAAAAATTTAAAACCTTTCATTGATTCCCGATTTGTCACAGCATCTGCTTTTCAGTCAGATACTTCCAGTACCTTCTAGGCATGTGCCGCTTCTGAAGGTCCGGATTTACCCTGGAGCGGATCGCAATGCTTTCGAAATACTGTTTCCACAAACCCTGATAAGCCTGCTCCTCTTCATCGACTGTCAGGTTAGGATTAGCGTCCAGCTCGGTGATAACCCATTCAACCTTGTTATATAAAGCGGCCATATTCCGCTTGACATCATGAATGATCCAGTTCTGATCCGCCAGCCTGCTGGAAAAATGGGGGGCAATCAGCGAAACGATATTGTGTGCTGGTTCGATCGGAGCATAGAAAAGGTCAGAAGAAAGCTTTTTAAAGCGGACAAGACCCAGGAGAAGATGACTTTCTCCAAATACTTTTCGACTGGTATTATGAACCGTCAAAACCCTATCATCTGCAAGATGGTAGTCCACCTTATGTCCCATTTTCCAACCCAATTGAAGATAGCGATAAATCCAGGTACCGGCATCTTCAAAATCCGAAAGGTATGTATAGTATGCGTGCTGTAAAGCCTGGTGAGATATTTTTGAGCGGATGGAATCATAAACTTTATCTGCCTTAATCTCATCTGTAGGTATATGAATATATTCCTCAAACAGAGTCTGCTGAAGTGCTTTATTTCTTAGGATTTTTTCAGGATTTTCTTTTCGGTAGTAAGCTTCGAAGATAGCGGTAAGAAGCCCTTCAAAGGAACCGTCATATAAATAAATCATTGTATCACCTTTAACAAGAATTACAGTTCACCGGTGAGGGTAGCCAACCGGACCTCAGGAGGCGGTAACTGGGGCAGTAACGGGAAAATAGATATCTGTTCCCACTGTGGGGTGCTGTCTTGGATTTCAGGTTTTCCGGAAATCAGCCCATAACGGACAATGTGTTCATTCATACTTTTTTCCCCATAATACTTACCCTGACAAGTGATAAAATACCTTGCCCGCTTTAACACAATTCCCATTTTTTTGAGATTGTCATAACTAAGAGGACCGATTCTGCGGGCAGCAACGATCTTTTGAGCAGAGCGAACTCCGACTCCTGGAATACGTAAAAGCAGCGAATAATCTACACGATTAATCTCTACCGGGAACAGATGAAGATTTCTTAAAGCCCAGTCGGATTTGGGATCCAGCTCGGTATCAAAATCGGAATGAGCATCATTGAGAAGTTCATCTGCTTTAAATCCGTAAAATCGAAGCAGCCAGTCCGCTTGATAAAGCCTGTGTTCACGCAGCAGCGGCGGCTTAACGATAGCTGGAAGGTTTGGGCCGGTGGTGACCGGAACATAGGCAGAATAGTAGACTCTTTTCAAATTGAATCGGTGATATAAACCTTCCGAGAGCTTAAGAATATTCAAATCGTGGTCGGGGGTTGCCCCGACGATCAGTTGGGTGCTCTGCCCGGCTGGAACAAAGGAACCGGCTCCTCTGAAAAGTTTTCTTTCCTCTCGTTTTGCCTGGATACCGGAACGTATCAATCCCATTGGTTTGATGATGGACTCTTTGTTTTTCTGAGGTGCGAGCAGTCTTAATCCCTGGCTGGAAGGCAGCTCGATATTGACGCTCATACGGTCCGCATAAGCACCGGCGGCTGAAATGAGTTTCATATCTGCTCCAGGGATCGCTTTCACGTGGATATATCCATTAAACCTGTATTCTTCCCTCAGTTTTTTAATCACTCCCAGGATTAATTCCATGGTATAGTCCGGGGTTTTATATACGGCTGAACTTAAAAAAAGTCCTTCAATATAATTCCTTCTATAAAAATTAATCGTCAGGTCCGCAACTTCATCTGGGGTTAATGCTGTACGCGGAATATCATTGGTAGAGCGGTTGACACAATAGGCGCAGTTATAAATACAGTCATTGGTTAAAAGTATCTTTAGCAAGGAAATACATCGGCCGTCCTCGGACCAGCTGTGGCAAATTCCGCTTAAGTGCCCGTTCCCAACGCCACCGGGTTTGTTTTTTCTTGAACTACCGCTGGAAGAACAGGATACGTCATACTTTGCTGCAGCGGATAGTATTTCAATTTTCTTTTGTAACTCCATAGGATCACCTCAATAAGGTTCTATATGTATATATTACCACGGAGATAAAATTTTAGCAAACATATGTTCGGTAATTTATGACAAATATTTTTCTCGGAGTGAAACAAAACAAAAACTTTTCCGTATCTTAAGAGGGAAATAATTCTATTCCCAAAAGAGGTCGTATATAATTCAAAGTGATTTTATTTAAGGAGGCGGGACACAAATGAGGAAGAAGATTTTATCAGCGCTGCTGGCCCTCATGTTAATTTTCAGCGTTTCAACGACATCCTTGGCTGAAACAGCAGTTAGTGGGGGAGAAAGCGCCAAGATTTCAAAGGATGATGCAAAAAAGACTGCATTACAAACCCTGAAGAACCACTTCGAGATGGAAATTGATGAGAAGAAGTATGAAACGAGAGTAGAGTACAGGCCGGACTATGAAATTGAGGCTGCAAGAGAGTATGTATGGGAAATCAGTTATCAGTACAACGACAACAATAACAATGAATTCATACAGGTCTCAATCAATGCGAATACGGGGAAAGTCATCAGAGTGAACAAGCACCAATTTGGCTATGGACCGGACCAAACTCCAAAGGTTTCAACCATCACCGAAGAGCAAGCGAAGGGAATCTGTGAAAAGTTCATTAACAAGATAAACCCTCAGGAAATCAAATCAACCCAGTATGTGCAGGAACCCATGTACGATTATGGATATCCCGGACGTCTGCCGATATTTAACTTCAGATATGTCCGATTGGTTAATGGTTTGAAATTCGATCGGAACTATATTGTCGTCGGGGTGAATGGAAGCACCGGTAAAGTTGAAAATTACAGCTGCCGGTGGGATGAACTCAAAGATGTACCAGCTGCCACAGGAGTGATAGACGGTGCCAAAGCATTGGAAGCCTTCCGCAGCAATACTCCCTTAATCACTCAGTACATCCCTGTAAGGAACAAATTCGACTACGGACAGCAGCCGCAAAACGTAAAGATTGTCTATGCAGCGGATTTTTCAAAGGGCAATATCGTAGATGCCAAGGATGGAAAAATGCTGGATTACAGCGGAAAAGCCGTAACCGACCTCAAGGTCAAAGACTTGACGGAAAAGGAAAAAGAGGACCTGTTAAAATCAGCAGTACCTGTTGAAAAATCCTCAAAGGAAATTGATAAAACAAAGGCTGAAAGCATCGTAAAAGAAAAAATCAATGAAATCTTTGGTTCCGGTTATGAAATTGAATCCATGAGTTATATGGAAAACAACCAGATGTGGGAATCAAGAGGAAGAAATGTCTGGAATGCCCAGTTTGTGAAAAAGGGAAGTGACTATAGATCCGATGATCGCGGCCAGATTACTCTTGAAGCTACAACTGGTGAATTGATAGCAGTCGATCGCTATATGATGGGCGATGGGATGGTTGAAGAGAATTTTCAACCCAAGATTACCTGGGATGAAGCTTACAACAAGGCACTAAAAGCAGCTGCCAAGTATTTCCCAAGTAAAATCAAGGACATCAAAACCGAGCAAGTGTTTAGAGACCAATACTACTACTATAATGACAAGAAAATATTGAACAGAATGTATAATTTCTCATTCCAGAGGACTGTAAACGGAATCCCTTACAACGATAATGCAATCTTCGTTGAGTATGATGCTAAAACCGGCGAAATGAGAGGAATACGATGCATCTGGGATGATAAGGTCCAATTCCCCGATACAAAAGGCATATTAAGCAAAAAAGACGCTGAAAAGATCTATTTTGAAACAAACTCACCGGAATTAGTATATACATACGTTGAGAAGGCTGGAACCTCCAAGCAGGAAGTGGAGATGAAGCTGGTATACAGATTAA
>JAOAAU010000080.1 GCA_026418695.1 Clostridia bacterium | reverse complement strand
TTCAGGGAGGTCAAAAAGAAACAGATTGTAAGAAAGAACAGCAAGACTACCTATTTGCTTATGGATAGCTCAAAAAATGGTATTACAACGCTTTGTAAAGTTTTTGAACTCAATGAGTGCAATATCATCACAAACCAGTATCACGAGATCCTTGAAAAATTCAATAGCTATGTAGTTGTCCCATAGGGTCTGAAAACATATAAGTAGAAATGTTTAAACGAACTGAACCTTGGTTTGAAGTTCTGGAGGGAAATATTATGGATACACCTCGTATCGTAGTGCAAGGCAGCATGCTTTTTGATTTTTTTACAAAGGCAAAGGAATTGCCTAAAGTGGGACAGACGGTGCTAGGCAACTATTTTGGGATGTTCAGCGGAGGTAAGGGCTCCAATCAAGCCGTTCAATTGGCCAGGCTTGGAGCTGAGGTCTATATGATCGGGAGAGTCGGCTGTGATTTTATGGGGGATTTTCTCCTGGATAAGCTGAGAAGCGAGGGGATGGACACAGCGTATATCGTCCGGGATGACAGTATTCATACCGGGCTTTGTGCTGTACATATCGATGAAAGAGGAAGAAATGATATTATTGTTGTACCGTTGGCCAATACTCACTGCTGCAGGGAAGACGTACTAAAAGCTGAATCCTTGATTTCTTCAGCGGAAATTGTACTTTGCCAACTGGAAACAACCGTTGAAGCGGCATACTGCGCCATGGAACTGGCAAATCGACATGGAAAACCGGCCGTACTTAATCCAGCCCCGGCGGTTGAGATTCCGCAAGAAATGGTAAGGTGGGCTTATTTGTTTACGCCCAATGAAACCGAGGCTGAGTTTTATTCCGGAATAAATCAAAATGATTTTGCTCCGGAGATTTGGAGGGAGTTAGCTGCGGAGCGGCTTAGGGAACTTGGAGCAAGCAGGATCCTCATCACCCTTGGGAAAGACGGTTGTTTCTATTATGATGGTAAAGATAAAATCCATTATCCGGCTTTTGCGGTTAATGCTGTAGATTCAACTGCTGCAGGTGATGCTTTCAATGCGGCATTAGCTTATGCGCTTGCAATGAAAAAAAATATTCCGGAAGCGATAAGGTATGCAAATGGAGCAGGCTCTTTGGCTGCATCCAGGTTCGGATCTCAAGCTTCTTTGTGCAACATTGCGGAGCTCGAAGCGCTTCTAAAGGAACGAAGCAAATAACTGATTGATTCATTAATAAATAAAAAAAGGAATGGTGACAATGAACACGACATTAGCTAAAATGATGGACCACACCGTTTTAAAGCCGGAGACAACCAGAGCTACCATTGAAAAGTTTTGCAGTGAAGCAAGAGAACATGGATTTGCTTCGGTATGCATTAATCCATGCCATGTAAAATATGCTTATGAACTGTTAAGAGATTCTGGAGTGAAAGTTTGTACCGTCGTAGGCTTTCCGCTTGGAGCATCAACCACCGATGTAAAGGCCTTTGAAACTAAGAACGCGGTTGACAATGGCGCGCAGGAAATTGATATGGTGATTAATATCGGAGCTTTAAAAGACAAACGATACGAATATGTACTAGAGGATATCGAAGCTGTTGTAAAAGCTGCCGGCAAGGTTATCGTTAAAGTCATTATTGAGACTAGCGCTCTTTCGGACGAAGAAAAAGTCATTGCCTGCCAACTTGCTGTCAAAGCAGGTGCAGCTTTTGTAAAAACCTCAACAGGCTTCGGCTCGGGTGGAGCAACTGTTGAAGATGTTACACTGATGAAGAAGACGGTTGGAGATAAAGCATTAATAAAAGCTTCTACAGGGGTTAAGACCAGAGAGTTTGTGGAGGAACTCATCCAAGCCGGTGCTGTAAGATTCGGAACCAGTTCAGGCATATCAATTTGTTCAGAAGAGCAAGACTGATTAAGAGAACATCGCATATAGAATAAAGTGCCACATAGAGGGAGATTTCTTTGCTTTATATAAACTTCAATATACTGCATGGAAATGTCCCTTTCCTATTTCATAAAAAAACACATGTTGAGCAAAGTTATTTATGAAATTTTCGTTGAATGAAATCACTGTCAAAAAAAATTACCTTTATGGAATAAAAAAACTAACTTATTTAAAATGGAACAAAAAAGAGTAAAGAAAAGTGACGAAATTAGTCCACTAATGCCAAAAGTATTTGCATTGTTCCATAGGCTATTCCATCCTATAATGAAAATGTAGCACGAAGGCAGTTCCTTCCCGGGAGGAATTGCAACCATCATCAACCATATTTTTTGAGGAGGAGAAACTATGAAGATGTTTTCCAAATTAACTTCTTTGGCAGTGGCTTTAACAATGACTCTTTCATTGGCAGCATGCGGAGGCGCTGCAAAACCTGCAGAAACTGCAAAGCCTGCAGAAGAAAAGAAGGCTGAAGCTGCAGCTCCTGCAGAACAGAAGAAAGAGGATAAAGCTGGAAAGAAAATCGTTGTAGGATTTGCACAGATTGGCGCAGAAAGTGAATGGCGTACTGCGAACACAAAATCCATTAAGGAAGCTTGTGAAAAGGCCGGCTTTGAATTAAAGTTCTCAGATGCTCAGCAGAAACAGGAAAACCAGATCAAGGCTATCAGATCCTTTATCGCTCAAAAGGTAGACTACATCGCATTGGCTCCTGTTGTTGAAACAGGTTGGGATACAGTACTTAAGGAAGTTGCTGACGCGAAGATTCCTTTAATCCTCGTGGATAGATCCGTTAAGACTTCAGACGGAAAAGACGATCTCTGGGTAACAAGAGTCGGTGAAAACTTCTACCAGGAAGGCGTAGACCTTGCTACTTGGGTTAAGACTAATGAAGAAAAACTCGGCTTTAAAGACAAGGCTGCTGTAAACGTATATCAGCTTGAAGGAACTGTTGGATCCGGTGCTGCAGTTGACCGTGGCAAGGCGTGGGCAGATACTATGAAGGACAGCAAATTCAAGACCGTAAAATCCCAGACTGGTGACTTTACTCGTGCTAAAGGCCAGGAAGTTATGGAATCATGGTTGAAGTCCGACAAGGGCAAGATCGACCTCGTATACGCACACAATGACGATATGGCTCTCGGCGCGATCTCCGCTATTGAAGCTGCTGGTTTGAAGCCTGGCGTAGACATCAAGATCGTATCTGTTGACGGTGTTAAAGGTGCTTTCGAAGCGATGATCGCTGGAAAACTCAACTGCGTTGCAGAATGTTCACCATTGACAGGACCTAAACTTGTTGAAACTATCAATGATCTCGCAGCTGGCAAGCAGGTTCCTAAGCTCACTTATGCTAAGGAAGGCGTATTCCCGGCAGATAAGGCAGCAGAAGTATTGCCAAGCCGTCAGTACTAAGATTCAGTAAAGATTACGTTCGTTGGAAGTTGGAAAGCCACTCCGGGTTGGAGCCTCGAATAGAGGCTCCAGGAGTGGATTTTCTTTAGTGCAGGAAAATTTATGAAGGGAGAAGTCGAAAATGGCTGAAAATAATCCGATCCTTAAGATGTTTGGAATATGTAAGACTTTCCCGGGTGTTAAGGCTCTTCAGAATGTTGATTTTATGCTCCGTGCGGGAGAAGTCCACTGCCTGATGGGAGAGAACGGTGCAGGAAAATCCACTTTAATTAAAGTTTTGACAGGTGTTGAAAAGCTTGATAAGGGAGAAATCTTCCTGGATGGTGAAAACATCCTGCCGAAAACACCATTGGAGGCTCAAGCTGTAGGAATCAGTACCGTATATCAGGAAGTAAACCTTTGCCCGAACCTTTCTGTAGCAGAAAACATGTTTATCGGCCGTGAACCGATCACAGCTGGAAGAATCAACTGGAAAGAAATCAACAAGAGAGCCGAAGCAGCCCTGGAAAAACTGAATGTAAAAATTGATGTAACGCAGACCCTTGACAGTTATTCAGTAGCGATACAACAAATGGTTGCCATCGCGAGATCTTTGGATGTTTCTGCAAAAGTTCTGATATTGGATGAGCCGACATCCAGCTTGGATAAGAATGAAGTAGATAAACTTTTTGAGGTATTGAGAAAACTTAAGAAAGACGGCATCGGAATCATTTTTATTACGCATTTTCTCGATCAGGTTTACGAGATATCTGATCGTATTACAGTTTTAAGAAATGGGGAATTGGTGGGAGAATTTGAAACTGCTGCTTTACCAAGAGTTCAGCTTGTTGCCAAGATGATCGGTAAAGAGTTTGATGAACTTGCCAGCTTGAATAAAGGAAATGTTGCAGTTGCTAACATAGAGGATGATACATCATTTATAAAAGCAAGGGGATTAGGAAGCTCAGGGACCATTAAGCCTTTCGACCTGGATATCAAAAAGGGAGAAGTCCTCGGGCTGGTCGGACTCCTGGGTTCCGGAAGAACAGAAACTGCCAGAGTTCTTTTTGGAGCGGATAAAGCTGATTCCGGTGAGCTCTTTATCAATAACAGAAAGGTCAGCATGACATCACCCATTGATGCAATCAAGCAGGGAATGGCTTTCTGTCCTGAGGACAGGAAGAAGGAAGGGATCATTGGTGATCTGACTGTCAGAGAAAACATTATGCTTGCCTTACAGGCCAAAAGAGGTATGGGTAAGTATATCACCAGAAAGGAACAGGAGCAGTTGGCGGATAAATTCATCAAGCTGCTTAGTATAAAGACTGCGGGACCGGAACAGTTAATCAAGAATCTAAGCGGAGGAAATCAGCAAAAGGTTATTCTGGCCAGATGGCTGGCAACTGAGCCGGATCTCTTGATTCTGGATGAACCGACAAGAGGAATAGACGTCGGTACGAAAACAGAAATTCAGAAGCTGGTTGTCAAACTGGCAGAAGAAGGTATGGCGGTCGTATTCATATCCTCCGAGTTGGATGAAGAACTCAGAACCTGCAGCAGAATGGCTGTTTTCAGGGATAGACAGAAGATTGCAGAACTGACAGGTGATGATTTGACGGAACATTATGTAATGCAGACGATCGCAGGAGGGCAAAACGATGCAGAATAGATTAAAAAACATTACAAAATCAAGACTGTTCTGGCCCTTAATGGCACTGGCATTAATGATTGTTTTCAATATCATTTTCGTAGACGACTTTTTGAAGATTGAAATCAAGGATGGAAATCTTTTCGGAAGAATTATTGATATTATCAACCGTGCAGCGCCGCTGATGCTGATGGCTATCGGAATGACGCTGGTTATCGCAACCGGAGGAACGGATTTATCCGTAGGCTCTGTAGCTGCGATTTCCGGTGCGCTTGTTTGCTCACTCATCGGTGGAGATTTCAAAGGAGTTGCCCAACATCCTTTTGCAGTGGCAATTCTTGCAGCATTGGCAGTTTCGCTGCTGGCGGGTGCTTGGAACGGATTTTTAGTAGGAAAGCTGGGAATACAGCCCGTAGTTGCAACGCTGATTCTATTTGTTGCAGGTAGAGGAATTGCCCAGTTGATTACCGAGGGGCAGATCATTACAGTTTACTACAAACCATTTGCATTCCTAGGCGGATTTGCTCCTGGAATACCGATTCCATTCTCAATCATCATTGTAGCCATCGTGTTAACCATTGTATTGCTTGTTTTAAAGAAAACCGCTTTGGGACTGTTTATTGAATCTGTAGGTGTTAACGCAACTTCAAGTAGATTTACGGGTATTAGCGTAACTAAGATTAAATTTCTGGTATATACTTTCAGTGGTTTATGTGCAGGTATTGCCGGACTGATCATCAGTTCCATGATCAGAGCAGCGGATGCGAATAATGCAGGGTTGATGTCGGAAATGGATGCGATTCTGGCAGTTGCTATCGGCGGAACTTCGATGGCTGGAGGCCGCTTCTCCATAGGGGCCAGCATGATAGGAGCACTTATTGTTCAAAGTATTACGACAACCTTGTATGCAGTCGGAGTTTCTGCTCAGGTTCTGCCGCTGATTAAAGCGATCGTTGTCATCGCCATTTGTTTGGTTCAGGCAGAAGAATTCCGTCGCAAAGCATTTGGAATATTTGCAAAAAAAGGAGGGGTACAGAATGAAAAAGCTGCAGCTAAACTCTAAGTTTGTACCATTAATAATTACAATATTGCTGTTCGTGGGGCTGTTTGCTGTAGGATCCATCAAGTATCCATCCTTCTTCTCGCTGCAGGTATTCTTCAATCTGTTTATCGATAATGCGTACCTGATTATTCTCGCAGTTGGAATGACATTTGTATTGGTTATAGGCGGTATCGACTTATCGGTAGGTTCGGTTCTATGCCTGGTGGCAATGGCATCCGCAGATCTTGTAGAAAACAGAGGCGTAAATCCTTATGTTGTAATGCTGTTGATGATTGTGATTGGCGCGGTGTATGGCCTGGTTCAGGGGACCCTGATTCAATCTTTCAAAATGCAGCCGTTTATTGTAACCCTGGCAGGATTGTTCTTTGGAAAGGGAGCTGCTGCTTGGATCAGTATCGAGACCATTAATATTACAAATAAAACCTATAATGATATTGCTCATTACAGAGTAAAACTTATTGGAGACGGCTTCATATCCATTGGTGCGGTAATTGCGCTTGTTACGCTTGTAATCGCAATCTATATCGCCCATTATACCAAGTTTGGCCGTACTGCTTATGCCATCGGCGGCAACGAACAGTCAGCGCTGCTCATGGGACTTCCAGTAGCAAGAACAAAAATACTGATTTATACTTTAAACGGAATTTGTTCAGCGCTGGCAGGTATTGTATTCAGTTTCTATATGCTTTCAGGATACTCCCTCCACGGGCAGGGAATGGAGCTTGATGCCATCGCTTCAGCGGTTATTGGCGGTACGCTTCTGACAGGTGGTGTAGGGTATGTAGTCGGTTCCTTATTCGGAGCATTGACACAGGGGATCATCCAAAACATCATCATGTTCGATGGTTCGTTGAATTCCTGGTGGACCAAGATTGCTATTGCAGCACTGCTCTGTATGTTTATCATCATCCAGAGACTTCTGGTGGCAAGAAGAGATGCCCAGAAAGCTCGCAGCAGAGGCAACCTGGCTAAGAACCAGGCTGTAGCAAAATAAGGAACGAGTAGCCAATTCTAAGGCAGCAAGGTCATCATATTATGAAACGTAAAGATAGCAGATCACATGAAGGGGTCTGCTATCTAAATGTTTAAGGAAAAACAGCCATGGGTTCCGAATGTAAGATAAAACGGGAATAACCATAAATCCATGAATCAGGGGGAAGGAATATGATTAAAAAGTTTGTGATTTTCAAGAATAATGGAATTGCTCGCTTTATGGGACAACGGTCCATGGGCTCCAAGATTACCATTTCCTTTGGTGTGGTGATTTTGCTCATGAGTTCTTTAAATGCATCCTTGATGATCAATTCATCCAAATATAATAAGCAATACGGTATGATCATCGGTAATATTACTACGGCCAACAGCATTAACGGCAAGGTGAAAAAAGATATTGACTATGACCTCTACCAGATTGTGCAGGGGTATATGAAATTTGAGGAAGGAAAGCAGGAAAAAATCCTTCAAGAAGTCAACAACAACATTGAATTGGTCAATAAAAACCTTACCTCGGAAGAAAGCAAGACAAAGCTCGAGACAGTGAAAAGAACGGCAGCATCCTTGAAAGAGAGCATCGAAGGTCTCCAGGGGATGATCCAGCAGGGAAAGAGTATGGCAGAAAAAGAGCAAAAACTGGAAGACATCAGGATGATTACCGGGACCGTGGAGGAAAGTGTCCAGGAGTTTATCCTCACAGAATTGAAAGCGAGTGAAGAAGTAAAAAGTCACATTGAAAATAGATTTAAAGACGTAATAGTAATCAACCTCACAGTATTCTGTATTGTGATAGTAATTTCAGCAGGTGCGGCCTGGGTGATTACGAAAAGTATATCCAAACCGATTCGGGATTTGTGTGGGATCACCTCCCTGGTTGCAGCAGGAAAGCTGGATGTAGACAAGATCCATTTAGATTCAAGCAAGGAAATCAATGAACTTTCAAAGGCATTTAATGAAATGCTGGACAGCCTCCAGGACATTATTGGCAAGGTATATACGGTCAGCAGTAAGGTGAATACCGCATCCGTACACCTTTATAAGAGTACGGAGCAGAACAGTCTGGGAGCGCAGGAGATAGCAGCAGCTTGCATGAGAATGGCGGAAGGCGTGAGAATTCAAAATGATGAATCACAGAAAGCCCGTGATTTAGTAAAAAAGATCTTTACATTGTTTGAAGGCATCGTAACGGGAATTGATAAAATTCTGGGGAACTCGAACCAATCCGTGCAGCTGGCTTTGGAAGGGGACGAGTATATCCGAAAATTCATGGAGCAGTTACAAAGTATGAATTTGGCTGTCTCGCAGGCTGCGGCTACAACGGACAAACTGAACCTCAGTGCCCACGAAATGAGCAGTATTCTGAAAACCATCGACAATATTTCTTCCCAGACAAACCTGTTGGCCTTGAATGCCTCCATAGAGGCGGCTAGGGCAGGAGATGCGGGAAAAGGCTTTGCAGTTGTCGCAAACGAAATCAGAAAGCTGGCGGAGGAATCCAGCAGTTCTGCAAAGAAAATTGGTGAAATCATCAAGGTGGTTCAGCATGAATCCAATGCGATGAAATATAAGATGAAAGAAAGTATGGAGCAGATTGATGTGGGAAATGATACTGCTCAAAGATCAAAACAGTACTTTGAATCCATTCGGAAGGCGAATCAAATCGTAAATGAAGATGTCAGGGACATTACCAGCGAGCTTCATCAAGCAGGGGGGATGATTGATGAAATCAGACTGGGCATGGAAGAAGTAAAAAGGATTGCAGAGGTGAATCAGGCGGAGGGAGAGATTATTTCCGCTTCTGTGGAAGAACAGTCTGCCAACCTTCAGGAGGTTACTTCTTCAGCCTCTATGCTTTCTGAATTTGCCATGGAGATGGAGGATAGCGTGAAAAGGTTTACCCTGTAGCTTAATTCTGTATTGCAGAATTGAACATGTTGCTGTATAATAAAATTAACATGTACGCACAAGTTCGCGATAATCAAGGAGAAGACGATGCAGAAGAGTGAAAACCAGGCAAAGTACTATAAACTGATGGAATATCTGAAAGAAGAAATCCTGATGGGAAGAATCAAGCCCGGTGAGCAGATCCCTTCCGAGAACATGCTGGCGGATAAGCTGTCATTGAGCCGTCATACCGTTAGAAAAGCAATTTCCATGCTTGTCAACGAAGGGTACCTTTATACGGAACACGGTAGAGGTACTTATTGTCTGGATCGCAGCAGAAAAAGAAATGATTCAAAGAATATTGGCGTCATAACCACCTACATTTCAGAGTATATTTTCCCCAAGGTGATCCAGGGCATCGACAGCGTACTATCTGCCAACGGTTACAGCATCATGCTGAAGAATACCAACAACAATACGGAAAAGGAAGCTCTTTGCCTTGAGGATGTATTGGAAAAGAATATTGAAGGCATGATCATCGAGCCAACCAAAAGCGCGTTATTCTCCAACAACCTGAAGTATTATGAAGCTTTAGACAATCATCGTATTCCTTATATATTCATCCATGGATTTTACCAGCAGCTTGAAGGAAAGTCCCAGGTGCTGCTGGATGATGCAGCGGGGATGCATGCTGCCGTGAAGTATCTGGCAGAACTCGGTCACAAAAAGATCGTGGGAATATTTAAAGCCGATGATATTCAGGGTTTGAACAGGCATAAGGGATATGCAAAGGCGCTGAGTGAGGCTGGACTTCCTTATGATCCTGATCATGTCATCTGGTTTCACACGGAAGATCGGGACGTAAAGCCATATAACGTCATCCGTCAGATGATCGAAGAGAAGTCCGGGATTGATGCGATCGCATGCTATAATGATGAAATTGCCTTTAAAGTATTTGAGATGCTGAGATTCATGGGAGTTAATGTACCTGAGGACATTTCCATTACAGGATTCGACGACTCCTATTTTTCCGCTAACTGTCCGGTGAAACTTACAAGTGTACGCCATCCAAAGGAACAGCTTGGAGAATCAGCCGCTGAACTTTTATTACAGATGCTTAAAGATGATGATTATTTGAAGAATCCAGTTCAGAAAGTCATTGTGCCGGAACTGGTGGTCAAGGATTCATGTATCCAAAGATAATTCTAAATAGTAAAAGCTGCTTAGTTAAAAATTTTTATATCTACTTATATGCACATGCGTACAAGTAGAATAATTATATCATAGTTAATCAGACCTATAAACCAGGAAAGCAAAAATATAGTTTAAGGGGGCACAAAAAAATGTTGAACATTCCAAAAGTCAAATTGGGGATTGTAGCTGTAAGCAGAGACTGTTTCCCTGTACAGCTCAGTGAAGAAAGAAGAAGCGCGGTTGTTAAAGCCTGTAATGCAAAAGGCACAGAAATCTTTGAGGTGAAGACTGCGGTTGAAAATGAGAAAGATGTACTTAAGGCAATTGAAGAATTGAAGAATGCAGGAATTAATGCATTAATTGTTTACTTGGGCAATTTCGGCCCGGAGGGACCGGAAACAATGCTGGCGCAAAAATTCAACGGACCGGCGATGTTTGTTGCAGCTGCGGAAGAAACTGAGACAAACTTGATCAATGGGCGCGGAGATGCGTACTGCGGTATGCTCAATGCTTCTTACAACCTTGCATTAAGGAAACTGAATCCATATATTCCCGAGTATCCGGTTGGAACTCCCGATGAAGTTGCAGACATGATTGCAGACTTTGAAAATATAGCCCGGGTCATTCTCGGAGTATCCAAATTGAAGATTTTCAGCTTCGGACCAAGACCGCAGGACTTCCTTGCATGTAATGCGCCTGTGAAACCACTCTATGATCTTGGCGTTGAGATCATGGAAAACTCTGAATTGGACCTCTTTGAATCCTTTAACAAGCATGCCAATGATCCAAGGATTCCAGTAGTAGTTAAGGAGATGGAAGAAGAATTGGGAAGCGGAAACGGTTACCCTGGAATTCTCCCAAAACTTGCTCAATATGAACTTACCTTGAAGGATTGGGCTGAAAACAACAAGGG
>JAOAAU010000073.1 GCA_026418695.1 Clostridia bacterium | reverse complement strand
CATTGTCAAAAAACTCACTCAAGTATCTTTTAGCAGTAATTTCTGTCCATTGATTATTCCAGGGTTCACAGTTGTAAGTCTCTATCAATAGTTCTGCACAAGCATCGATGTCCTCTTTCAAAATCTCTCTGATCATAGTGATATCTCCTTTATTTTTAAAATTGTTTATTTGAACCTCTATCTTAGTTGGCTTCCTTATGCCAAAGGTCTATGTGTGCTTCAGTATCCGCTCGTCAACCCGCCTTACAACGCCATAAGTATATGCTGAAAAATACTTTAACCAAAAGCCGCGTGCAGTAGGATTAAAGCTTTCAAAATCCACACCGCAGCGGGTATACCCCTCAGCAGCAAGCGTTTCCATAAGGAATGATAACAGCTTTGTGTAAATGCCTGAGCCGCGATATTGGGGAAACATATAAGCGCCGCAGATATTGGCCATGCCTGTATCCTGACAAGTGAAATTCTCGCCTGATGCCATGATTTCAACGAATGCCGCAATTTCATCCTTTACCGTTGCTACGAAGTACCGTGATTTTCTGCTTTCGTTTTCAACTTTTACCTTCGATGTATCCATTTGAAAGAATAAAGGTATAAACATCGGTGTATCCCGCAAGTGTGCAATAAGACTATTTTTTAAAGGCACTATCCGGTCAATTTCTTCATCAGGCAGTTCATAGAATGCAGCATTTGAGAATCCCTCGCATAGGATCGGCTCAACCGGCCGAATAGCATCTACCGTCCGCATTCCGAACCCATTCCAGAAAAAGCTGTCCACCGCCTCATGATTATGAGCGTACAATGCAATCGCATGGCTTAATATCCCCCGGCTTACCCATTTTTCTGCAGCAGCTTGATACAATTGGGAGTATATCCGTCGCCTGTTTTGCTTTACTGTCCCATGGGCATGGACAGGTGAGAAAGTGCCCAGGGTTGTTCCAAAATGATTCTCCCAAGGCTGATAACAGGTTAAGAAACCGACCACTTTTCCACTTTCTATTGCCACGGTACCCAGATCGGGATCTGCCAATTCTGTGATCATCTTGCAAAAGAGTTCTAAATAGTCTGCCTCCGGTAGTATGGGTACCGCACAGCATTCCTCAAAATACTCTGATAGAGCAAGCCTTGCAGCTGATTCGATATGGTTATCATTGATACTTTCAAGTATGAGTTCTGACATCGCTCTCGTCCTCCTCTTCCTTTACAGCTCCTATAGCAATCCAGTCTCCGTCTTCAGTAAACCTGTTTCCGGTTAGGTCATTCCACACATATTGGGTCTTGAATCCTGCTGCCGCCAGTACAGAGGTGACGGAATCCAATGAATAATCATGAAACCAGTTTCTATAGACCTTGGTACCTTGATCATCGATCACAATGTACTGATCCAGCCATACATTCTCGTCCGGATAGTCAAAGCCCCGTTCAAGCACCAGATGCGTTCCGGGACGCCAGAAACCACCCTCACTCATATACCATCCATTCTTCAAACCGGCTTTCATTCTTTGCTCTCTTGTAGAAACATCAAATATAAATATTCCATCTTTTTTCAATGCCCGGTGAACCAACTCCAACAATTGATCCCTCCTTTCATTGGAGAAGGTGCAAAGCTCTCCGTAAACTTGAAGGACTGCATCAAATTCATTGATATACTCCATGTCAAAGAAATTCATACAATGGTACTGAATCTTCAACCCCAGCGCGGCAGCGCTCTCTTTGGCATAGTCAATTGAGCGCTCCGATATGTCCAGCCCTACAACTTCAACTCCTGCCTGACATAGTTTTTGCGCATACAGCCCAGGCCCGCACCCCAGATCAAGCACCCTCATCCCGGGTTTCAATACCTGTGAGGCGAACAAGTGCTGTACTGTCTTATCAATCGTTTCCGGCTTCCGGCTGGCCGCATCATGATTAGGATTCAGGTGTGCATCCAGCATACTTTTAGAGATATATTCATCATCCCATAATTTTGATTCTCCTGGTTCAAAGAGGACAGGCTTACTCGCATAAAATTTAATAAAATCAAATAATTCGGAATTTGTCTTCATTTATTCCCTTCTCCCGTCCGCCAGGTCAAATACTGCAGGAAATGCAATCATGCCTGGCTTAATCAGTCCGCTTTCCACCTTTTCACAGTATTTTGCCATCGGGCTGTCCTGTTCAAAAACCTTGACCATAAAAGCGGGATACACTGCATATTCATCAATCAACTCAAATTGGGGAGCATCATCAAGTGCAGACCGAAGCCTCTCAACAGGCAATGCTATGCATACTTCCCCCTGTACCCTACCGTAATTCTTCAAAGCAAGAAAGCTAAGAATCTCCTGAACATCCTCATCCTTCGCCAGAAGTTCTTTAATATTCAGCGGGTTGGATCGGGAATGCCGGACATATCCTAGGATCCTGTCATTTTTCATTATAACGGAGCTGCAGCATTCAAGTCCGTGATTACACCACTCGCTAATACTTTCACCTGGAAAAACCGCAAGTAAATCCTCCTTATGTTGATCTTTCCATGCCTGGATCAGCCAGGAAATGTCACTGGCCGTAACCGGCCGACCTTTGAACCCTTTGTCATTAAAGCTCTTTGCACAGATATTCACTTTTGTTCCCCCAACGGAAAACATACCCGTCCTATATCCAAACCTTGGATAATACTCTTCGTGACCGCAAAGCAATGAAAACTCAATTCCTTTCTTTTCCGCTATTCTATGGCCTTCCTCTATCAGCAATCTTCCAATGCCGCTTTTTTGAAATTCCGGCTTTACTGCTATTGGCGCCAATACAACACCCAATTGCTCCGTCCCAAGCACTATAAACTTAAACGGTGAAAAAAGCACATGGCCTATAATCTGACCATCAAGTTCAGCGACCAAGGATAATTCAGGGTCAAACCTTGAATTATGCCTTAACAAATCAACCAAGATCAGCTCCGAAACGTATTGATTGTCCGGATGCCATCCAAGAAAAGCCTCATAATTTACATTTGCAATGCTGTTAAAGTCCGATATTCTCTCACTTCGAATCTTAATTTTCATTCACTAAACCCTCCCTTTGTAGAATTCCTTTTGAAACTTAGCGATCTGCTTGCCCCATTGCTTCTCCTTCTGTCGAAGCTTACCTTCCTTCTTGGCTTCAAGATGTGCCAGCTCTTTTTGCAGCTTCAGCCAGCTTTCCCATCTGCTCATTTCCAGTTTATTTGTATCCAGTGCATTTCTGACCGCACACCCTGGTTCATTCTGATGTTGGCAGTCGTAAAAACGGCACAGCTTTACAAGCTCTTCAATATCACCAAACAGCACCTCCATACCTGCATCCGCTTCCCATAATGACAATGCACGCATCCCGGGGGTATCCAGAACCAATCCGCCTTGAGGCAGAAGTAGAAGTTCCCGATGGGTAGTGGTATGCCTTCCCCGGCTGTCGTCCTCACGGATTTCCTGAGTTTTTAAAAGCTCCTTCCCTGCCAGCGTATTTACCAAGGTGGATTTGCCAACACCGGATGAACCCAGCAAGGCTACGGTTTTTCCATGCATAAAGTATTTTTTGATCTCATCGATCCCTTCTCCGGTAATGCAACTGATAGCATGAACCTCCACTCCAGGTGCAGTATTATATACCGACGCCATTTTGTCAGCCACATTGTCACAACAGTCCGCTTTCGTCAGCACAATAACCGGTACAGCGCCGCTTTCCCATGCTGCAATCAGATATCTTTCCAGTCTCTTCATATTGAAATCCCTGTTTAATGATTGTATAAGGAATACCGTATCCACATTGGCCGCGATAATCTGCTCTTTAACTTCAATTCCCGCAGCAGCCCTTGAGAACTTGGTTTTTCTGGCTAGAACAGCCCGGACACATACGGATTGAGTTTCTTCAGCGTGTTCTAACGCTATCCAATCACCGACTGCCAACTGCAGTTCGTTGTCCATCTTCTTTACCGGCCGGTTTACTAGAATCTCCCCGGAATCGGTAACCGCCCGCATCATCTGACCATAATCAGCAATAATCCTTCCAGGAAACATTCCCTCTGCAGATCTTTGATTCCATTCCCTATTGAAGTGCTCATCCCATCCATAATCTTTTATATTCATTTTTCAAATCCATCCTTTATGATCTTTTTTTCTTCCTGCCTGCGCTTCTTTTTGTTCTTCAACTCATTTTCCTGAACCCTGGTTCGGGGAT
>JAOAAU010000063.1 GCA_026418695.1 Clostridia bacterium | reverse complement strand
CTACAATTGTATTTTCATCTAAATTCAAATCCGAAATACTAATACTTCCTATATCGAGTAGTTTTGAGATATAATCTGAATGAGGCATAATGGTTTCTCCTTCTTGTGTATTGGTGTGTGGTAACTTCAGTTTACAAGAATTTGAAGCATTGTGCCTCATTTATTTTTTCCTTACCCCAATGTTTAATATAGAACCTTTTTTATGGCAGGGATAAGTCAACATTACATATAAAATATCCGGAGGGAAATAATCAACAGGAAGAATACTAACCCCGGGGGTAATTGAACATTTTTTACTCAATACCTTTAAGGAAGTCCTGTATACAAGATGAACTGGCAATTGACAGGAAATGAACTCCTGTATTATAATATTTAACGGTACTAAGAGGGAAATTCAACTCAATGATCAGACGCTCAAAACTCTCGTCAAAGTATCTGAAATGCCCTTGTGAGAAGGCGAAGGCAGTTATCCTGTAACCAACATGCATGTGGCTGTGGTAGGGATGAGGTCACCAGTTCGATTCTGGTTGAGGGCTCCATTTATTTTCCTGAAATGAGGCGATCAAAATGTATCAAGACAAAACATTAGTTTGTAAGGACTGCGGAAACGAGTTCGTGTTTACTGCCGGCGAGCAGGAGTTTTATGCTGAGAAGGGCTTCCAGAATGAGCCTACAAGGTGCAAGGATTGCAGAAATGCAAAGAAGTCCCAGAGTAGGGGAGGTTCCAGTGCAAGAGGAACCAGAGAAATGTTCGATGCAGTATGTGATGAATGTGGAAAGGAAACAAAGATTCCATTTAAGCCACGTATGGATAAACCGGTTTACTGCAGCGACTGTTTTGCAAATCGCAGATAAATGGTTGTCTGTTTTCGTACATAACAGAAATGAATATACCAATAGATAAAAAAAGCTCTGTGTTTTTACACAGGGCTTTTTTAGTTGTGGATAACTTTGTTGTAAAAAATTATCTAGAAAAAGAGAAAAATTTTCTAAAAACATCTTGACTTTTAAAATCGATTATGATTAAATAACATGCCCAAAATGCAGGCAAAGAGGGACTTTGATATATTTTTATCAAGTCTACATAAAGTAGAAAAGGGAAAAATTTGAAAATAAATCTTATTCACACCTGAAACAAGCCTATATAAGTTATTCACAGATTTATACACATTATCCACAGGTTTTATATACACAAAACAAATGTTTTGTGGGAATTCTGTGAATACATATATTGGTAAAAAGCCAAGTAAATCCATGGTTTTTATCGAATCAATCTCCAACATACAAAATAAAAAAAAGAGAATCCTATTAGAAGGAATTATGATTTTTTTGTAGAATATATTATTCACATAGTATTTTTATCCAGTATTACCATCCAAACTTGTTACACATTTTTTCCTGGTTTATCATTTCAGCAATTCCATCTTGGTCCGGGGGTGATTACCTTTAAGTGAGGTTGTAACAAGCAATTCTTAGTTTTACAATCATTTTTTTGCATTATTGATTAGTTTCGTACTTGGGTTCGACAATTAAAGAGTTAATTTTCTTGCCAAGTATAAATTTAATCAGTTTGTCCGGGGTATATTGGGGTAAAAATAAATATGAAACGATCACATAAATTCTGTGAGGAGCTGGATGCGGAATTTATTGTTACTACGAAAGGGGTTGGACGTATATGAAGTTTATAGTTAGCGGCAGAAATATCGAAGTAACAGATGCATTAAAAGAAAAAGTGGTCAAGAAGATGAGCAGGCTTGAAAAATTCTTCAATCCCGGGACCGAAGTACATGTAACCATGGGTGTGCAAAAGAACAGGCAAATCATCGAAGTAACGATATACTTCAACGGAAGTGTCATCAGAGCGGAAGAGGCCAATGATGACATGTATACTTCCATTGATAAAGTCATAGACATACTGGAAAGACAAATCCGGAAGAACAAGACAAGACTTGAAAAGAAGCTGAGAGAAGATGCCTTCCAGGTTGGAAATTTCGCAGTGGATCACGATATTCCGGAAGAACATGAATTCAAGGTTGTGAGAACAAAGAAATTTGCTGTAAAACCAATGGCTGTGGAAGAAGCGATTCTACAGATGAACCTTTTGGGACACGAGTTCTTTATGTTCTCCAATGCGGAAACAAAAGAAGTCAATGTTGTGTACAAGAGGAAAAACGGGAATTATGGTTTAATCGAGCCGGAATTCTAAAATACGAAACAAAAACATGTGTTCTGTTTGTTGTATTTATCATAAAAATATACTATAATTTAAAATGCCGCAGCCAAAGGGTTGCGGCATTTTATACTTTTTACTCAGGGAGAGGTTTATGGATTTACTAAAGGGTTTGAATACAGAGCAAGCGGAAGCCGTACTACATACAGAGGGTCCCCTTCTGATTCTGGCAGGAGCCGGTTCGGGAAAGACAAGGGTACTGACCCATCGTATCGCTTATTTGATCAAGGAAAAGAACGTGTACCCATCCAGTATTCTTGCAATCACCTTTACCAACAAGGCGGCAAAGGAAATGAAAGAAAGAACGGAAAAGATTCTGGGGGACGCGGCTCAGGACATGTGGATCAGTACGTTTCACTCTACCTGTGTGAAAATTCTCAGAAGGGATATTGACAAGCTGGGGTATGATAAGAGTTTTGTCATCTATGATTCAGCAGATCAGCAAACAGTCATCAAATCCTGCATCAAGGAGCTGAATCTCAATGATAAGAACTTCCCGCCAAGATCTATCCAGGAAATGATCGGCAAGGCCAAGGACGAGCTCATGGATGCAAAAACCTATGCAAGGGTCTACGCAGCGGATTTTAGAATGAGCAAGGTTGCTTCCATCTATGAACTGTATCAGAAAAAGTTAAAGCAAAACAACGCACTGGACTTCGATGATATTATCCTTTGCACTGTCCGGCTCTTTAACGAGCATCCCGAGGTGCTGGAATTCTATCAAAGAAAATTCAAATATATCATGGTTGATGAGTATCAGGATACCAATACGGCCCAGTACATGCTGGTCAGCCTGCTGGCGCAGGCGAAAAAGAACCTTTGTGTCGTTGGGGACGATGATCAGTCCATCTATGGATGGAGAGGGGCGAATATCCGGAATATCCTTGATTTTGAGAAGGAATTCAAAAACTGCAAAGTGATCAAGCTGGAGCAGAACTATCGCTCTACCAAGACGATCCTCAATGCAGCAAACCAGGTGATCAAGAATAACTACGGAAGAAAGAATAAAAAGCTTTGGACCGACAATGGCGAAGGCGGAAAAATTGTAAACTTTGTCGGTGGAAACGAGCACGATGAAGCACAGTTTGTGGCCGGCGAGATTCACCGTATTAAAACGAGGGAGGACAAGCAGTATAAAGACTTTGCGGTTTTGTACAGAATGAATGCCCAATCCCGTATCGTGGAAGAAATGTTTATGCGCGAAGGGATCCCGTATAAAATTGTCGGCGGCTTGCGGTTCTATGACAGAAAGGAAATCAAGGATGTCGTCGCTTACCTGCGGGTCATACAGAATCCCTCGGACGATGTAAGCTTAAAAAGGATTATTAATGTTCCCAAGAGGGGAATTGGAGATACAACGGTAGACAATGCGGAGAGAATTGCTTCTATGCGCGGAAGCAGTATTTTCAGCATCATATCCTCTGCTTCCGAAGTGCCGGAACTTCAAAGGGCTGCAGCAAAGCTGGACGGTTTTGTGAACCTTGTCTCAAAGTTTAGGGCATTGAAGGATACGAAGAAAGTATCTGAACTGATCGAGGAAGTCATCAATCAAACAGGGATATTGAATGAGCTTCAGGATGAAAATACCGTAGAGTCCGAAACTCGAATTGAGAATATCAAGGAATTGATTTCAGTTGCATTGGAATTTGAACAGCAGAGTGAAGAACAGGGCCTTGAAGAATTCCTGGCGCATGTTTCCCTGGTATCGGATATCGACAACCTGGAGGAAGAACAGGACAATGTTATCCTCATGACCCTCCACAGCGCCAAAGGGCTTGAATTTCCGGTAGTCTTCATGGTTGGAATGGAGGAGGGAATTTTCCCAAGCTACCGCTCCTTCTCGGAAGAAAGTGAGCTGGAAGAAGAGAGAAGGCTTTGCTACGTAGGGATTACCCGTGCCAGAGAGAAGCTCTTTATGACCAATGCGTACAGCAGAACTCTCTTTGGTAAAACAGAGTGTTATTCAACATCCAGGTTCCTTAAGGAAATTCCGGATGAGCTGATTGAAAACCCTCTAAGGAAAGAAAAGAAAGCAGTTCAAAATACGGCTAGTCCACTTTCCGCCAGCCCATTCAGGGATATCTCAAGTGTCAAAAACATTAATTTCCCCGGGGCAATCAAGCCGGCATCTGCGTTGTTCGAACCTAAAAAGGCTGTTGCTGCTGCCAGCTTCGGAGTTGGTGATACCGTAGAACACAAGAAGTTTGGTGTTGGAGTCATTACTTCTGCGGAAAAGGAAAATGGGGATTACAAGCTGGAAATCCAGTTTAAAAATGCCGGAATGAAAAGACTCATGGCGGCATTTGCCAACCTTAAAAAATTAGAATGATGGATGAATAAATCAAGTCCGGTGGATTTTCTGCCGGACTTTTAATTTTTTGTGGAAATACTGAAACATTTTCGATTTTTTTACGTCTAATAAGATGATAGTTAAAATTTGGACGAAGTATTCATTCGTTCAGATGAGAAAACGGAATTCATTTTGATTAAAGAAGGTAATGGTATGAAGAAGTTAATACTTCTGGTAGTGTGCATCATCGCAGCATTTTCATCGATTCCAGCTACCTACGCAGATCAAGGAACAGACGGCACCGGGAGTGCAAAATTCAATGATATCAAGGGCCATTGGGCGGAAAAAACGATTAACAGAATGGCGGATTTGGGCATCGTCAATGGGGTTGGAAATAACGCGTTTCAACCGGATGCCAGCATGACGAAATGTCAGTTTGCAGCTTTGCTTCACAAAACGCTGGATCTGCAGATCAAGTATTTCAGGGCGCCGGATATTACAGAAGTATTTAAAGATGTAAAAAATGAAGACTGGCATGCCTGCAAGCTTTATGATCTGGTTGCGGTCGGAATTGTAGATGACAAGGCAGTTTTCAAGCCGGATTCGCCAATCACCAGGGAAGAGATGGCTCACTATATAGTGAATGCATATAAGTATAAGAACGGGAGTATTTCTCAAGGAGAATTTACACTGCTTGATCAATTCAAGGATAAGAAGGATATCAGCTTGAACCTTGAATCCGATGTGAGTGAAGCGGTAAGACTGAAACTGCTTCAGGGAAAAGAGAACAATCTGTTCCAGCCGAAGGGAATCAGCACCCGGGCAGAAGTGACAGTGGTAATGGAACGGTTTATGAATCTTATTGAAAAGAATAATGAATTTTAGTGAGGAAGCTTTTAAAGGCTTCCTTTCTTATTTCTATAAAAGTATAATAAAGTTATAGTGCTTTAACTTTTAGAGTTTTCAGCAGCATTAAGGAGACACCTATGAATGTAAATATCTACGACGTTGCAAAAAAGTCAGGCCTATCGGTGGTTACGGTTTCAAGAGTCATCAATAACTCTCCGAATGTGCGTGATTACAATAGAAAAAAGGTTCTGCAAGCCATGGCAGAACTAGGGTATAATCCAAGCGCCGCGGCCCGGAGCCTTGCCAAAGGGAAGACGGGGGTTGTGGGACTGCTGATCCCAAGCCTTAACGATACCTTTTTTAATTGTGTAGTTCGGTCAGTCAATGAACATTTGATGCAGAATGGGTATTTCTTGGCGATATCTCTTGCTGAGTACGGGGATAACACTACAAAGGAAGGAACCAATTTTTTGTTCCAGGAAAAAAGAGTGGATGGAATCATTATCCTCACACCCTTGAATGAAGAGAAATACATTCTGGAAATGAAGAGAAAAAATATTCCCTTTGTGTTAATGGACAATCAAAACAACCATCCGTCCGTTTGCTCCATCAATGTGGATAACTACAAAGGCGGCTGTGATGTCACAAAACATCTCTTGGATTTCGGACATGAAAAGATTGGCTATATTGGAGCGCCTGAATTTTATTTGAGCAGTAAAGAAAGGGAAAAGGGTTTTGTTGATACACTGAGAAATGAAGGAATCGAGCCCTATGCAATAGACCATGGGGATTTTGACATCCGCTCGGGATACGAGATTACAAAGCAGTGGATAGAATCCGGCAAAATTCCAACTGCGATCTTTGCTGCAGATGACCATATTGCTTTTGGGGCAATGGATGCAATCCGTGAGGCGGGAATGAACGTGCCGGAGGATATATCGGTCTGCGGCTACGATGATGATTTCCTATCCTCTCAGATTCACCCGGCTCTGACGACCGTCCGGCAGCCTGCTGAAGAATTGGGCGCAAAAGGTGTTGAAATCCTGATGCAGCTGATTGACGGCAGTCTGAAAAGAAGCGTGAACATTAAACTCGAACCGACGTTGATTATAAGACAGTCTACATCGAAGCTGAAAAGTTAACACCAAACGCTTGTGAAAAACGATGAACATGCTGTCATACATTCAATAAACAGAGAAAACGGAAAAATTCTTAAGTACCTATATTATTGGTAGGTTAGTACCTAACACTAAGCCAATAAGTTTAAGCGCATATATATTTATTTTCTGTACTCTTATCTCGGATCAAAGTATTGATCCCGTCCTTTTCTATCCAGTCTACACAATAGAATCCTTAAAAATGATTATTGATTGCAGCATTCCAAAGGAGAGTCGTTAGTCGGATAACATTCACAATTCAGTGATTGAAATAGATTCATGGAAGTAATATAATTGAATTAAAAGTTAAAGCGGTTAAACTATTGTGTTTTATAATTACTCTTGCAAATAGGGAGAATGGGTATGAGAAAGCTGAAAATTGCTGTTATCGGTGCAGGCAGTACATATACGCCTGAGTTGGTGGAGGGCTTCATATCAAGGAAAAACTCACTGGATATTGATAGCTTCTATTTCATGGATATCGACAGAAATAAGCTTGAAGTCGTTGGGGAACTGAGCAAAAGAATGCTTGAGGCCAATGGTATTACCTCCAGGCTTATAATGACTCAGAGTCTGGAAGAGGCAATCGAGGGTGCAGACTATATACTGGCCCAGGTAAGAGTTGGAGGATTGGATGCCAGGATCAGGGATGAAAAGATCCCGTTGAAGTACAACCTGCTGGGCCAGGAAACAACAGGAGCTGGAGGCTTCATGAAGGCCCTGAGAACCATCCCGGTGATCATGGATGTTGCAAAGAAAATGGAGAGATTGGCCCCAAAGTCATGGCTGATCAACTTCTCCAATCCATCCGGCATCGTCGCTGAAACGGTATTGAATCAGACAGGGATCAATATGATGGGGCTTTGCAATGTACCGATTAATATGGTAAAAGCCATCAAGGATACCTTGCCTGAAAATACTAAACAATTTGATTATGAGTATATCGGGCTGAATCACTTAAGCTGGATTACAGGAATATATGCAGATGGTAGGGACTTGCTGAAGGAGCAGCTGTGCGGGAAGGCAGAACTATCAACCTTTAAAAACATTCCTGAAGTAGTCTATGAGGATATACTGTTGAAAGCAACCGGAGCCATTCCATCCCCCTACTTGAGTTATTTTTATCTGAGGGATGAGCAGATCAAGCACTGCATGGAGGCGGAGAAGACACGAGGGGAAGTGTGTAAGGAGATCGAAGCAGATTTGCTTAATAAGTATAAAGACGTTAATCTGACGGATAAGCCGCTCCTCCTTGAACAAAGGGGAGGATCAATGTATTCCACGGCAGCAATTTCTCTTGTGGATGCCATAGAAAATAACAAAAATGAGGTGCACGTTGTGAACGTTAAGAACAATGGTGCGTTGAGCTTTATGGACGATAACGATGTTGTTGAAGTAAAATGCTTGATCAATAAGAACGGAGCGACTCCCATCAAGATGGAGAACTTTGATAATCCATATATCATCGGATTGATGAAAGCTGTGAAGGTTTATGAGAAGCTGACCAGCAAAGCTGGGCTGGAAGGAAACTATGAAACAGCGCTGGCCGCACTGCTGGCACATCCTTTAATCGGGGATTATCATAAGGCGAAAGGGGTTCTGGACGAGATGCTGGAAGCAAATCGGGATTTCCTTCCCCAGTTCTTCAAGGGGGAGAGATGATATGAACAACTATGTGATTGGCATCGACGGAGGCAGCACAAAAACCCAATGCGCCTTATTTGATCTTGAAGGCAACAAGATTGATTTTCTTAACTGGGGACCGTTAAATCATGAGGTGCTTAGGGGTGGTTTTGAGGGATTTCGGGTGGAAATGTACGACCTGTTAAGATGTATTCTTCAGAGAAATAAAGTTTCAATCAACAATATTAAAAAAGGTGTATTTGGCATCGCTGGCGTAGATACAAAAGACCAGCACAGGATCATCTCAAAAATGATTACTGAAACGGGAATAGAGGATATGATCCTATGTAACGATGCTTATTTAGGGATAAAGGCAGGATGTATTTCCGGTGCCGGGATTTGTGTCATCAATGGGACGGGGTGCACGGTTGCAGGAATCAATCCGCAGGGAGAGATGCTTCAAATCGGAGGTCAGGGAGCGCTGACCGGAGATAAGGGCGGGGGAAGCATGTTGGGGGTAGCTGCAATAAGTGCAGTATATAACTATTTGTTCAGATGCGGAAAAAGTACAATTCTAAAGGAGTTGCTTTTCGAGGATTTGATGATCACAAGCAAGTACGAATTCATGGATACCATCACACAGAAGCTGAATGATCAATCCATCCGTATTGCTGAAATGAATAGGTATTTATTTACTGCAGCCCACAGGAACGATGAAGTGGCTTGTGAAATTCTCCGTGATGTAGGTCGGGAGCTGGGGCTTTCGGTCAATGGGATGATCCGGGAACTGAACTTCGGGGAAGCTGAGAGAGTAGAAATTGTTCTTGCCGGCTCCGTCAATGTTAAGGGAGATCATCCGGGCATGATTGACTCGTTGAAAGAACAGGTCTTCCGGGTGAACGGGACGGAGAAAATCAGCTTTTCCATGCTTGCTGTGCCTCCGGTGGCAGGGGCTGTTATATGGGCTCTGGAAGGTTATTGTTCAAGTCAAAATCTGTTTCAAAAGATTTCTGGCCAGTTTTAAGTACCGTTATAAATACATAGAAAGCAAATATATCAGTCGGATTTGTTAAATAAGGTAAAGATAAAAAATAATTATCAAACGATGCATTGAATTGGTTGCAGAAGCTAAAGTATTCACCTTAATGAAATTTGACCCTAGGCATCGAGTTATAACTTAGGGGTAATAGGGAAGAAAGAAAACAAATGTCTATAATTATACTGACAAAATATACCGAAATACATGTGGGTATTATTTTGCGGGGGGGTAGTATATGGATAGCAAAAGAAGAAAGTTGATATTTACCGACGAAGAGAAATGTATAGGGTGTAACAAGTGTATTGTAGGATGTCCTTGTCAGGAAGCCAATGTTGCTTTTATCAATGAAGAAGGGGAAAATCGAGTCAGAATCAATCAGGAAAA
>JAOAAU010000048.1 GCA_026418695.1 Clostridia bacterium | reverse complement strand
TTTCTGGAAAACCATAGCGAACTTTGCATTGGATAGAGTTATAAATTTTCCATCATGAGTGATAAAGGCATTGGATAACTCATTTTTTTCATCCACCGGCATCCTTGAATACTTCCATGACTTTCCCCCGTCGGAAGTTTCCGCAATCCAGGATTTAATCTTCAAGCTCTTGTCCATTCCGTTTACGATCACGATTCCATTATTGATATCCGTAAACCGAATAGCCGCACAAGCGGTGTCACCCAGACTCAGCTTTCCGCTTAAAATCCCCAGACCGTTCATATCGATGCTCTGCTTCGCCCATGTTGTTCCCCCATCCGATGTGATAAACAGTGTCCCTGCAGAATTCAAAATATATCCGTCGTTTTCCGACCGTAACGAAATGGCTGCTATATCCCCTGTTCCATCCGGAAGTTTGCTTTCATTCCAAGTCTTAGCTCCGTCTTTTGTGGTTGCAAACTGCTTCGTTGAGGCAATCCATCCTTTCTTGTCATCAATAAAGGAGATATGTTTGCTCATATAAGCACCGGTTCCGCCAAAATCTTTTGCTGCTGTCCAAGTTTTTCCTGCGTCATTGGTGATTCGGACATGTCCTCCATTACCGCAGGACCATGCAAGTGCATCATTCACAATATCCAGTCCGTAACGGCACAGGGAAGAATTCTTTGCCTGAGGCCAGGTTTTTCCGCCATCTCCGGTATAATGAATCTCTCCTCTAAGCCCTACCGTCATCCCGGCATTTGCATTATAAAAGCCCGTAAAGTATGTTGGATGTGAGATTTGCGCTTGACCAACAACTTTCCACGAAGTCGTTTCAGGCACGGCATTTTCCTCTGCTGCAGACTTCTCTGTATTTTTTTCAGTATTCTTTACTTCAATTTTATTGGCACCCTTTTCTTCAACTTTTTCGACCTTGACATCTGGCTTACTCACCTCTTGTTTGTTCGAGCACCCGTGAAATGTAAAGGTACACAAGCATATCGTACATAATACCCCTATCATTGTGCTTTTTCCAAGTTGCATGTTTTTTCTCCTTCCAGCTTCGCTGTGTTTTTTTCTCGATTTGTAACCTTATTGTACCTTGGAGGAATTCGTAGATCATTAGAGAGAGATTAAAAATGAGCAGATATTTTCTAATGGAATTTTAACTTTTTAATGACTATTTGAATACAAACGAAATTTTTCTGCATATTATTAACTTTTGTTTTATAAATCCTTTGTTTTAATCGATTCAGATGATAAAATAAGTATATATGACTATTTTCAATCAATTATATAAATCAATATGATCCGGCATATGTACATCTCTTGAATCTAATCCCCATATGTTGTGAAAAATCAAATTTATATAACGAACGAATATTATAAGTCATCCAAAATGTATAAGATTTCAACTTTTTGGTATTTTTATAAAATGAGTACCTTTTTCGTGATTTTATTTTCAAAATAATGATCACGATCGTTGCTGATAGTATGGGAATGCCCATAAAAGCACAGTGCTCCATATTGATCGAAAAGTGAATTCATATAATAAAATCTTAGGAGGTTTTTTGTGAGTATTTTTGACATGAAAAATTTAAAAATAGGCGACCTTTCAGCAAGATTGCCTATTATTCAAGGCGGCATGGGAATCGGCGTTTCCATGAGTGGACTTGCATCCGCAGTTACCAACGAAGGTGGTATCGGAGTTCTTTCCGCAGCAGTAATCGGAATTCTTGAACCTGATTTTGCCACAAATTATATCGAGGCCAATATTCGGGCGTTAAAAAATGAAATCCAAAAAGCGCGTAAAATGACCAAAGGAATTCTCGGTGTCAACATCATGGTGGCCTTATCCAATTTTGCCGATATGGCGAAGACAGCGATTGATGAAGGCATTGATATTATTTTCGCCGGCGCAGGTCTGCCGCTGAATCTCCCTCAATTCCTCAGCGAAACGAAACAGACAAAGCTCGTTCCTATCGTTTCCTCTGCAAGGGCTGCCAGCCTCATCGCTAAAAGATGGTTTGACAAATACAAGTATCTTCCTGATGCCATCGTGGTAGAAGGTCCAAAAGCCGGAGGCCACCTCGGATTCAGTGTCGAACAGCTTTCCGATCCCAACTTTGCTTTGGAAAAACTCGTAACCGAAGTCATCAATGAAATAAAGCCCTATGAAGAAAAAGGCGGAAAGAGTATCCCAGTCATCGCAGCCGGCGGGATTTTTACCGGCGAAGATATTTATAGATTTATGGAGTTGGGTGCATCCGGGGTCCAGATGGCGACACGCTTTGTTACTACTACAGAGTGCGATGCGTCTAATGATTTCAAGCAATCCTACGTGGACTGCACTGAGGAAGATATCCGTATTATTAAAAGCCCTGTCGGCATGCCTGGCAGAGCTATCTCAAACAAATTCATCGAAGACGTGGATCGGGGAGAAAAGAAGCCTTATAAGTGCCCCTTCCATTGTATTATCTCTTGTGATTACAAAAACAGTCCGTACTGTATTGCTCTAGCACTCATCAATGCTCGAAAAGGAAATATGAAGCATGGCTTTGCGTTTGCAGGCGAAAACGCTTATAAATGTAAAGAGATTGTTCCCATGAAAGAATTGATGGAATCCTTGAAGAAGGAATACAGGGACGCAGCAGCAAATCACCAGTAATTGAAGCAAACAAAAAAACTCCATTCAGACAGTCTTAAGCCCTGTCTGGGTGGAGTTATTTTTTCTACCGAAAGGATTATTCAGGCTTTTGGGTTGAGAAACATAATCATGCTTTTCCCTTCCAGCTTTGGCTTTTTATCAACGACACCCACATCCTTGACTGCATCAGCAAACTTTCCGAGAACCTCTTCACCTACTGTAGTATATCTCATTTCCCTGCCTCTGAAACGGATGCTGACTTTGACCTTATCTCCATCCTTTAAAAACTTGATTGCATTTTTTACCTTAAAGTCAAAATCATGTTCCTCGATTTTCGCAGAAACCCTTACTTCCTTCACTGTAATGATCTTCTGATTCTTTTTAGCTTCCTTTTCCTTTTTTGCAAGTTCAAACATGTATTTTCCATAATCCATGATCTTACAAACCGGCGGAACCCCATTCGGAGCTATCTTAACGAGATCAAGCTTCTTGGTATAGGCGAGTTCCTGAGCTTGTTTAGCCGGCATCACTCCCAGCATTTCACCATTAACATCAATCAGCCTGATTTCTCTGTCTCGTATTTCTTCATTAATTTGTAATTCGTTTTTCTTAATACGATCACCTCCAAGATTATTCTTTTCTGAAAAATTCAATTCTATAGCTTTCATCAATTAAATTTTATCAACGAATGATTTGAGAACCTTGTTGTTAAAACAATAAGAACCTGTCGCCTAACGGCTTAAGGACCATGTTATTAAATAATAAAACTGGACTATACGAAGTAATCCAATTTGAACAGTTCTAGTATAAATCGAACCATACTTATTAATTTTTATATTGATGAATTACTAAAAACCATTTTTCCTTTTTCTGTAATCATTTCATTATACCACTAACAGCCTGATATATCAAATAATTATTCTCTTGGAGTGAAGCATTACGATTTCTCCTGCCTTTGCGATAAAAGCTTTTGTGTCACCAGCTTGGCAAAGATCGCAATGAGGATATATATGGGAAAGGAATAAATGTACTTCCAGTGAATTAATTTATACTGATGAATCATCGTCGCAAATGGTTCCACAATAAACGCCAGAACTGCTGCAGAAACCGTATTTGCGAACAAGAAACGCTTCCAATTCGGAAAATACTGATATATCAGCATCCCAACAACAGGCAGTAGAATATAGTCCACAGGAAAAATCAAAGGTATATGAGGAATCACCCGTATAGTGTATTCCCACAGGACATATTCTGAACCGCTAACATCGAGAAATGTAGCTGCAATATTCACCACTAGCCCAAAGATGCAAATATCAAGGATCCGTTTCCTGTCTACCATCTTCCACCAGAGAATAAGCGGTACAATAACCGAAGCAACTCCAAGCCACCACACCCAGGTAAACAGTTCAAAATTCAACCAGTGTTCAATCGATAGCTGCCGGTACTTCATTTTTATGTTGATAATCTCTTGAATAAGTATATCCTGCTGATTCACTGAAGCAAGCCCCTTGAGTAATATTGCGGTTGTTAAATTATAATTCCAAGAAAATTCAATGATTATCCACACTCGTATCTCATGAACCATTCGCAAGATTTTGTTTTCTATACTATTGTTGATTTGACTTCAGCAAATTCTTCAAAAGTCGCTGATATGCTTTCTTCACCATTTCCTGATGCTGATCATCCACCTTATCCGAGCCATGGGTTTTACTTTGATAGAAATGAATACAAAAGTGGCCGTCCATATCATTTCCTTTTATACTGTCCAGGTTCTCTCCCGGCCCATAGCCGCCACTTCTCAATGTTATCTTCTGGTTGGCAGGTTGGTCATCCGTTCCTGCATGGGGCATCAGGTTCATTGAAGCAGCGATTTTAACCCCTTTGATATCTACGGCAATTGCACGCCTTTCCCAACTCCAGCCGTCCCCGGCAAGCTTTTTCAAGATTTCTGTATCTTGCGATGTCAGAGTTTCCACATCTGCATGGTTATACCCATACGTTCTTTTTACCTTAAAGCTGATCCCGGTATCCAGATCAGTAACGGTTGCTCTGGTTCCAATGGCAAACAACTTCTCAGCAGTTCCAAACCAGGGAAGCAGAAAGTCGGCCTTGCGCTGAATATCGATTCCTCTTGATACGCTGGCTGTATTTTGTTTTGACGGGGATCGTTGTATGGTACTTTTTTCTTGAATCAACTGACTTTCATCGTTAAGTTTTAATGTGCGATCAAGTTCTGCTTGATTTTCTCCGCCGGACTGTTTTAAACTGTTGGGCTCGGTTGGCTGGGATTTTGATTCTTCTTCGGCAGTACTGCTCTCCGCCTGTTTTTGCACCTGAGCTGGACTGTCTGACGATTGCTGCGTTTGTGAAGAACTGTCTTGAGGAGGCCCGATTTTCTTTTGCTCCGCTTCTGCTTTTGATGCTTGTATCGCTGTTTGGCTGTCATTTGTTTTAAATTTTCCGGATATGGAGTGTAAGCTCGCTGTACTCACAAAAGTAAAAAGTACCGCCAACAGAATCAAGCCACACCGGTTAAATTTTTTATAGACCTTCATTAAACCATTCCTTTTCAATAGACTTGCTGGCTTTTTACTTCAGGCCAGACGTCTTCTTCCCCCTGATCATTTCCGATCAATTTCATTTGTTTCCTTCGAAAACCGCAATCACTAAGCACTCTCCCATATTAAAAAACGGATATGAACTTGTGATGACCTAATTATGAATAAAACATGAACATCACTGTTTATATTTTTACTCTTATCCCAATGCCTTCCTATAAGAGTTTGCCATGTTCCATCTCTAGTTATACATTCAAAAAAAAACGCCCCTGCTTGGCAGACATACTCATTCTGCTCAAACAAAAGGCATTTTATGTTTTTACATCAAATATTTACTTTTAGCGCATTCCTTTAAAACACTACTTCATCCGCTTTCTTCAGCTCCGCAAACAATCCTCCGATGATTCCATTATGGTGCTCAATAATTTGAGGCGCCTTCATGATATTTGAATCAAAAGTGCTGTGTCCGTCACTGACAAGAATGTTTTTATAGCCCAAGCTGAATGCAGTTCTGCAGGTCGTGTCCACACAAAATTCCGTCTGGACTCCAACAATCACCAACTGGTTGATCCCCATGGCGGTCAATTGCTCCTGCAGCGTCGTATTATAAAAAGGATCTGCATGATATTTTAAAATCCTTAAATCTCCCTGCTGGGGTTTGATCTGTGGAGGAATCTCCCACATCGGTTGACCTTCAGCTCTATAAGAATCACCCAACTCGGTATACTGTATATAAATCACAGGTGTAGACGAAGCTCGGGCTTTTTCTATCAATGCCTCAATATTGCTTATTAACTCTTCACTTTTATATAGTTCCGGCCCTCCATACTGGTGCCATACCAAGGGAGCCATCTGCACATCCACGATTAGCAATGCACTTTTCTCACTCATTTTCTTTTCCTCCAAACACTTTATTTCTTTATGTTATATCCTCTTTCCCCGTATGGCTGCAGCTTCTCCAACCACTTCTGCTCCAACTTTTTTAACGCATCCTTTTCGTCAAAGAAGCCGTCTTCCTTCTTTTCCAGCACCTCTAACACTTCAAATTCAAAGGTTTCCGGCCCGTGCTCCTTAAGATCGGCTTGAAGCAGCCTGTTCCAATGATGCCCCCGTTCAAGTTCAATCTTCTTTCCATTGATGGTTTTCAAGTTCATGGTGCTTTCAACGTATATTTTTCCGTTTTTAATGTTTTTGATCTGGTAAATCCCCGCTTCCGTCTTGATTTCTTTATAAGCTTGCTTTAGCTCCATTTTTCGATCCATCTTATTTCCCTCCTTGTCAAACTCACTATTCTTCAACCAGTACTGACTTCCGTCCGCTTTTCTGTCCATAAACCCGTATTCAACCAAATACCTTCTCAAGGTCACATGATCTTCATAAACGGTTTTTAAAATCTCGTTGACTTCCTTTTCATGATAGGTACGGTCCTTTTGAAATCTTTTCACGATTTCTCCCAGAACCACAATTTTACTCTTTTCCTTCATGACAAAAGTCTTTAACGGCCCGTGGGTTCCGTAGGGAAAATATTTTTTAAGTATTTTCTCCCGTTCCTCCGGTGTTACATTATACCGGTCATCCACCATTGTCGCGGTATCATGAGGAGTCACAAACTTAGGGCCTCCCCTGTCTTTTTCCTTCAGAAGCTCCATCATCACCAAATATACTTTGGCTTGCTTTTCCTTCTCTTTTAATGCAAACCGGTGATTCCGGATGGTAGAGCTGCTTCCGATTCCCATTTCCTTTTGTACTTCCGCATCGCTTTTTCCCTCGTAGAAAAGCCGGAGAAGTTTGTTTTGATGATCCGAAAGGCCGGTTAGCTTTTTGTCCAGCTGAGTCAGGTGCTCAAATACTGATTGATGGGATTTCTCTATATGGTACTTCATATATTTTTCTGCTTCATAGAAAACGCCTTCATCGGGATAAATGATTCCTTTTTCAATTTTCTTATCGCAGAGCAGGCAGATATAGTAGTCCTCATCCTGGGTAAATCCGCATCTTAGTTCTTCTGGAGCTGCACTCCAAAATAATTCTGATACTTTCATTTCTCAAACACATCCTTAGTTAGTTTGTTATTCTATAGACATTTTATTAATTTGTCTATTAATTGTCAATACTTTTTTTCTGCTTTTATATTTTTCTCAAAGGTCTGGCATCCGTAAGATATAAAAAAACCTCACATATATCAAGGGGAGATGGTTCTTGTGTCATGCTGTTGTGTCACCGAAATCCCCCTTGATTAAATACATTTTATAGACATTTACGGAATTATCTATAAAAACGCAAACACTATCGAAATATGTCTTATCCATCTTTATTTCAAGGATATTCATTCCGCAACAATACCGTGGATCCTCTTCCCCATGCTATATAGGATCTTGCTGTGAACAGAATCCTCTTGCATTATTTTTTTGTAAACCATTTTGAATAAGTTCCCTCTTTCTTTTCCTTTACTTTTATCTGTGTTAAGAGCATGGTTTTACTGACACAGAATTCCCCTTGGCATTCTTGACACAATATTGCAGGTAAAGCATATATTATGAGTAGTTATTTTATGTATACTAAGATTTGATTTACAGGAGGCCGGTTATGAGTATTCACAATGTTGCTGCCCAGTTTGCCGAAGAGATTAAAAATTCAAGAGAGTATCAGGATTTGAAACAAGCCAAAATGAAGATCGATCTGAATCCGAGTCTCAGGAACAGGGTAGAAGGATATAAAAGAAAAGAAAACGCACTATTTGTTTCAGCAAGCTCATCAAAAGATGTGAATTCCAAAACTGCCGAATTGAACAAACTATTAGAAGAGCTTGCCAAGACTCCGGATATCAGCAGATTTTTAAAGGCAGAAAAGGATTTCAATGTTTTTTTGCAGAAGACTTTTAAAATTATCAGTGATGCTTTGGATTCCGGTCTTAAATAGCAGGGAATCGAAGCATTTAACTTCCCTCCCGTTTATTAAAGAGACTAGGCGTTAAATCCTGACTCTGTACGGATTGAGTTTATATAAATGCAAAAAGGAGAGCCATCGCTCTCCTTTTACTTTATAATGCATAGGAAAGTCTATTTTCCCATAATTTATCATAACGCGCAGGAAACTAATTTGTCCATTAATTTTCTGTTGTCCGTCAAGCGCGTTTCAATAAAACATCATTTTGGATAAAAGTTATTAATTGTAGTTTGATTACTTTCCATTAAATGCATTCTAAAAAAGTCTACCTATGGTTATCCTCAAAGAATCACCTAACTACTAATCGATGAAGTGGACTTTTTTATATTATACTTGCTTTATTACGGCTCAATGTCAGGAAGGTCTTACATTTGCAGCCTGCGGGCCGCGCTGTCCCTGCTCGATATCGAACTGTACCCGCTGTCCTTCCTGAAGCGATTTATATCCTTCTGATTGAATCGCGGAAAAATGAACAAATACATCTTCTCCGCCTTCTCTTTCGATGAATCCGAATCCCTTGTCCGCATTAAACCATTTTACAGTACCAACCATGAAACGTTACCTCCTATGACTCTTCTTGAACTAAAAACGCTCGAGGGATTCACCCAGACTTATGAAACCAGCAAAAGATTACTTAATATTTCCGTATGTTTCAATAATTCCGAATGAATATCGCAAATTTGTTTTTGCTCGATCATTTTTGCGTTGCGTAAGTATATTATGCGACTTCAAGTCCTCCGTTATTCTAAAAAATATTTTTCTATGCCGCCTTCCTTTATTTTTGAGATGAATTTTACTTTGGGCTGTAATCTGACTTCCTGAAAAGAAAATTTATTCAATGAGTGTCACCATTTTTCAATTTAACGATTACGCACTCTTTGTCGAGTGCTTTAGGAAGCTTGTATATAAACAATAAAGGCTGACCTATATGATTCACATCATGGGTCAGCCCTATCATCAATTTCGGGATATTTTATTCATCCTCCGTTACACCGCATTGCTTTGACTCGAATTGTTTGTTTTTTCACCCTTCTGGAAGTGTCCGCGTCCGTCAAAACCCTTCCTGTGGAAAGGCATCCTACCGGAGCCGTCCCAATTGCTCAGCTTTGTCTTGAATTCTGCAATGTTTTTATCCGCTTCCGCTTGGGTCAGCTTACCATCTTTCACTCTTTGGCTGATAGAGGCTGTAAAATCATTGAGCAGTTTTTCCCTCTTCTGTTCCAAAGTCAGGCTGTTGAATTCCTGCATTTCTTTGACTTTTGCTTCGACTTGGGCAATGGCCTTGTCTGCTTCTGTCTGGGTCAGCTTGCCGTCCTTTACCCGCTGCTGAATATCTGCTTTACGCTTCTCCAGCAATTGTGCCGGATCAACTTTGGCAATATCCGGCTTCCGTTTCATGCTTTTGCCATCTAAAAAGCCTTTTCCCATGAAAGGCATTCTGCCGGTGCCATCCCATGTATTCAGCTTCGATTTGAAGTCTGAAAGGCATTTGTCGGCCTGTTCCTGAGTCACCTTCCCATCCTTGACTCTTTGGTTGATGGAGGCTGTAAAATCATTAAGCAGTTTTTCCCTCTTCTGTTCCAAAGTCATGCTGTTAAATTCCTGTATGGCTTTGGCTTTTTCCCCGATCTTCGCTATCGCCTTATCTGCCTCTTCCTGGGTCATTTTGCCGTCTTTGACCTGCTGTCGGAGTCTTTCCTTTTGATTCTCCAGCACCTTTGCAGGATTACCTTTCGAAAATCCCTTTGCAAAGAACTTTCCAAAGCCTTTTTCCGCATTGGCGCCGGTCTGATCTGCAAACGCCCAGCTTGAAGCTGCAAAAATCGTAACAGTCGCAATCACAGCAATTGCAATTCCTGCCCATATTTTAGTTTTTCTCATACACCTATCTCCTTTCCAATAAATTGTAGTCAATCATCCAGTCTACTCTTTTATTTTACCCGGAGATTATGGAGTGTCCGTGTAAAATTTGTGAACAATTTATGAAGGAAATTTCAAAGCAAGACGAGAGTGGGAGTTCTCCTTGCTTTCGGAGAACTCCCACTCTTTGATCGTTTAATAACTTTAAACTTGTAAATATTCTTTAATAGCCGCTACCACCATATCATGATCTTCTTTCTGAGGCAGCCCTGAAACTGTAATCGTTCCGACCACACCTACACTTCTCACAAAGATCGGGAAAGAACCGCCATGGGGTGCATATTCCATGGAACTCACAAGGTACTTTTCCTCAATGGTTTTTCCAGCCTTCAGCAGCAGGGTTCCCACATGCAGGGAGCTTTTGTTGAATCTGTTGGCCACTCTGCTCTTTCTAATAACCCACTGGTCATTATCCGGCGACGTTCCGTCAAAGGAATAATGGAACAGTTGATGTCCATTCCGGGTAATATCTATGGTAATGATCTTGTTGCCTTTTCTCGCCTTCTCGATCAGACTCAAACCGATCTTAAGAGCAGTTACGCTGGTGAATTCCGTAAACTGCAGCTCCCGTTCCTGCTGCTCAAACTCCTTTAACAAGTCATCATAGTTTTCCATATGAAACCCTCCTATTCATACTTTATCCATCGCTTTTCCATACTGCTTTGCTCTGCAAGTTCAATAATGCGGATGTTATTTCTTGCTTGCTCCGGAGTAACAGCCAATGCAGCCTCACCTGACAATGCATCGTACACATTTCTATAGAATTCCCGGTAGTCCCCAGCTTCACTCTCAACTTTTCCGATGATATGTACTCCATTGGCTTCCGTATTGATTTTGCCCCATAATGCCTCAGGTTCTTTTCCCCAATCCATCACTTCATTGGGAAGGAATCCTTTTATGAGTTCCTCCTCTTGAATATCCATTCCATATTTTACAAAAGAGCCTTTCTTTCCATGGATATTAAAGTGTGGTCCTGCTTCCCGCACCAGCATTCCAGATTTTAATGTTACCTTCAGGTGAGGATACCTCAGGATAATTTCAAAGCTATCCACCGTTATCGCGCCTTGCCTTTGAATCTCCATGGTTCCGAACACTTCCTCAGGTAGCCCGAACAAGCACTGTGCCTGATCGATCAGATGTGATCCCAAATCGTATTGAATCCCGGTGCCTGGTGTTTTCTTTTCTTTCCAGCTGTCTTTAAGTTCAGTCCTGAATCTGTTGTAATGCGCTTCGTACTCAACAATATCTCCTAGAACATTGCTCTTAATAACCTTCTCTACAGTTCTGAAATCGCTGTCCCATCGCCTGTTGTGATGAACCGTCAGCAGCTTATTGGTCTTTTTTGCAATCTCTATTAGCTGGTTGGCTTCTGTACTCGTAACTGTAAAGGGTTTTTCAACCACCACGTGTTTGCCGTTCTCCATTGCCCGCTTTGCCAGTTCAAAGTGAACAATATTGGGTGTCGCAACAATAACCAGTTGAATATTGGGGTCTTCCAGAATTTCATTGACATTGGCTGTGACTTGCACATCTTTGTATTTATTAAGGAGATGCCCGATGTTCTCAGGTCTGGTCTCATATACTTTATACAAATTTAATCCGGGTACACTGACAATAATGGGTGCATGGAATACCCTCCCTCCCAATCCATAACCGATCAATCCTACATTCACTGCTTGATTCATAACTACCTCTCCTTTTTCAGACAATAATGGACATAGATATTTTATCAAACTTTATCCCGATCCATAATCCCCTTTATTACATTTTAATAAACGCAAAACATTAGTCGGACTCCGATTTGCTATTGCCCCAAACATTGGCTGCCAATAAAAAAATTAACAATTTGTTCATAATTCACCCATGGTTCTTACATAAATGCAAGGTATACTGTTTTTGGCAGCATGAATCCCATGGAAATATTGGAATAAAATCAAATTTGCCACACAAACTTGCGTCAGACCGTTGTATAATTAACATAAAACGATTTGTAGTATTATATTCTATTTAACCCACAATAAGTATTTTAAGCGGCAGAATTTATTATGACGATTGGAATCAAGGGTTTTGAAGCGCCTATGTAAAAGTCATGGTGCGTTCAACATAGGTAGGGGATCATGGTAAAAAAAGTTGTAAGAAAAGGCTCCGGCAATTCGAGCAAGCGAAAAAAAAGAAGAAGGCTTTGGTTTAAGCGGATCAGGTTTTTATGCATCTTAATGACCATCGGCTTTATTATATGGGGCATTCAGAATTGTTCCCCCAAGGACGATTCCGTTGCGGAGCATGGAAAAAGCAGTGTGCAAACAATGAAAGAAACCGCTGCAGAGACTAAAGTTGCCCCAAAGCTCAACACAGCAAAAACAGAATCTTTGCGGAAAGAGCTTACAGAATACATAAAAAAGTTTACAGGACAATACGGAATCTATTACTACAATTTGGATACCCACGAAGCAATAGGGATCGGACATGATAAGGAATTTACAGCCGCCAGCACCATCAAGGTCCCGTTAAACCTCCTTCTCTATGAAAAAGTAAGGGCAGGGACAACCAATCCTGACGGTACATTGGCCTATCTTAAGGAAGACTACGAAGGAGGAACAGGCATTCTTCAGAATGAAGAATTCGGCAAAAAATTTGTCATCCGTGAATTGTCCAGGCTCTCCATCACGAAGAGCGATAACATTGCAACCAACATGCTGATCCGGTATTTCGGGCTTTCGAACCTAAAAGCCTACATGCGCCAGCTCGGCGGGAAAATAGTGGATGAAACAAAGAATACCTCCAGTCCTGAAGACATGGGGTTGTATATGAAAACGATCTATGAAGCATATCAAGGCGAGGAAGCTTTTGGGAAGGAACTTATGGAAAACTTGCTGCACACGGATTTTAACGACCGAATCCCTGCACTCCTCCCCAAGTCTGTGAAGGTAGCACATAAAATCGGAACACAGGTCGGCGTAGTGAATGACGTTGGGATCGTTTTCGCACAAACTCCCTATGTGATTGCTGTGATGTCCAATGGTGTTGGTGAAAAGGAAGGGTCCAACGTCATTGCCAATATATCAAAGAAAATTTATGACTTTGTGAATACTGCACAGTAAGGTATAAATCTGGTTTTTAAGTAGGTCTCCTATGTTGACCAATGTGTTGGAGATTTTGTAAAATATATACGGTCGAATTTTTCGAATACCTATATTGTCATATTTGAAGAAATCAGCAAGCATAAATAGACAGAATTGAAACAAAAGAATACAGGAGTAACCATGAAAAAATTTGTTTCCATATTGAGCTTTTTAGTCTTATTAAGTCTGACCAGCACTTCAGCGTTCGCTCAGCCATTGAGCATCCCTGCTGATTGTTCCTATATCCTGATGGATTCCAAAACCGGCCAGGTAATCCTCGAGTCCAATGCAGATCAGAAACTCCGTCCCGCAAGTACTACAAAAATCATGACAGCGGTTATCGCCCTGGAGAGCGGCGCTCTGGACAAGGAAATGGCCGTATCGGCCAAAGCCGTCAATGATATCGGTCCAGGCGGTATGAATATCGGGATTATGGCTGAAGAGGAAGGGTTTACCCTGGAACACCTCGTCAATGTCATGCTGGTTCGTTCTGCCAATGAGACAGCCAATATCATCGCTGAAAATGTAGCCGAATCCAGAGAGGATTTTGTTAAAAAAATGAATCAGAAGGCAGCAGAACTTGGTGCTTCCAATACCAACTTTGTAAATCCCTGCGGAAAGGACGATGCTCCGGCAGAAAAGAACCATCTGTCTTCTGCCCGTGACATGGCAAAAATCGCTCGTTATGCCATGACCCTTCCAAAGTTTCGGGAAATCGTCTCTCAGGAGTATTACAAGGGTCTGCCTGTAACCAACAAGCATCAGAATTGGCCTGCGCTTCAAAATACCAACAAACTTCTGTGGGGGAATAATACGTACCCATATACCTTAAACGGTGTAAACAGCAAATTTACTGTCAATGGTATCAAAACGGGCTATACCAACGTTGCCGGAAACAATCTTATATCCTCTGCAGTCAACGAAGACGGCATGGAGCTCATCGCCGCCGTCATGCATGTAAAGGAAATCAGCAATGGCAAAGGGGTGTTTACATACTCCAAGGAACTGCTTAAGTACGGCTTTGAACATTTTGCGAACCAGAAGATTTCCGATGCCAACCAGTTGATAAAAACTTTCGATGTGCAGGATGCTAAGGAAGGCTCAAAGGTAGACCTTGTGACTGCGACGGATTTCCGCTGTGCACTGCCTGTTGATAAAAACGATCATAAAATTGTAACCAAGGAAAATCTTCCTCAAGTAATCAAAGCACCCATCCAGAAAGGAGATGTTCTTGGTTCTATCGAGTATGAAAGAAACGGGGTTTCTCTGGGCAAAGTAGATGTGATTGCTGCCCAATCCGTAGAAAAGTCCGTAAAAGCAAATTTGGCTGATACTACAAAGAAGGTTTTAAATTTTAACATCACAAAATGGATAATTGCTGCTTTGGCTTTATTCTTCTCCCTGATCATACTGCGCTTTACTTTGAGAAGAATCTCAAGGAGAAGAAAGCGTTCAAGTTTTAGATTGTAATACTTTATTCATACTTTATACGAAAAAGCTCCCCCCATGCGACTGGGGTGGAGCTTTTGATTGTTGCTTTAACATCACTTCATGAAAACAATAATGGATCACTTTCTTGATTTATTTCATGTTTTAATGTAATGTTATCGTTAGAATGGCTTAATCAATCAATAAGCATCAATTCATTTTAAGGATGAGTATGGAGAAAATCAGCTATATATCTTCGTTAATTATCGGAGCAGGAATATTTCAAGGCGTCTTCCAGGCCGTAGTCCTTTGGAGAATCAAAAAAGGGAACCAAAAAGCCAACGGATTTCTGGCTCTATTATTATTGGCCTTTTCAGTGAATATCGCACACTCCGTCTTTTTTAATGATATTGTAAAACCCAACCTCCCGCAGCTTTTGAAGATCAATGAGCCCTTCCAGTTTCTCTTAGGTCCTCTGATGTATTTTTATGTCCGGCAACTCAATGCACCTTCTTATATGCTAAGGAAAAAGGATTTTTTGCATTTTATTCCCTTTTTGCTTTATGGAATACTAGTGATGCCTGTGACTGTTACCTGCATGCCATCTAATGCCTTTGAATACGTGAAAAGTAATGCAAATACTTTTACCACCCTGGTCTGGGGCATTATATTTCTGCACATTGCCGCCTATTTTGCACTTGTGCATCTTCAGATTCAGAGGTATCAAGCAAGAATTAAAGCGTGCTACTCTGAAATTGACAAGCTTAGCCTAAGCTGGTTGAGATACTTTCTAACGATACTGAGTGGAATCTATTTTATTTACTTCATCCTGCTGATGATTTTGCTTCATCTTCCAAATCAAAGTGATTTTTTTCCGCATCTGCTTAAAATCGTCGCGCTTTTACTGTCGTTGGCATTATACGGCCTCGGCTACCGTGGACTTACGCAGCCTGAGATATTTATTTATGATTCAGAAGACACCCTCCCTATTGGTGAAATGAAACAAATCGCTATAGAAACTTCGCAGGAAACCGTACCAATCAAATACGAGCATTCCGGTCTGGCTTGTGATGAAGCCGAAGAACTCGTCCATACTTTATTAACCTTCATGGAAGAAGAAAAGCCCTATTTGAATCCTGAATTGACACTGCCTGAACTGGCATCCATGCTTGAAATCTCCCGGAATCGTCTATCCCAGGTATTGAATGAAAAACTAGGGGCCAGCTTCTACGACTTTGTTAACGGATACCGGGTTAAAGAAGTCCAAAGACTCATGGCAGACACCGAATATCAGCACATCAAAATCCTGGCCCTGGCTTTTGATGCCGGCTTTAATTCAAAGGCCACCTTTAACAGTATCTTTAAAAAGGTTGCAGGCTTCACTCCCTCCGAATACCGGAAGCAGTTAGAAAACGCTGCAATCTCCCCTGATCTCACTCAGCAATCTTAGCCTTTATTGCGTCCGGATTATTTTTTCTTGTCATATATTCTGTCCCCCATTTGCACATAGAATCCAAGATCGGGTACAAACTCTTTCCGAATTCTGTCAGTGAATACTCTACCTTCGGCGGCACTTCTGCATACACTTTCCTGATTAAAAGTCCCTGCTCTTCCAGATCTCTCAACTGCTGGGTCAGCATCTTCTGAGTAGCATTGGGGATCAATTTTCTCAATTCACTAAATCTCAAAGTCTTCTGGGACAAATGCCATAAAATCAACGACTTCCATTTTCCGCCGATCAAATCAAGCGTTACCTCTACCGGGCAGGTACATATACTATTGGGACACTGATTCATATCCATAACTCCAATCCAGCAAATTCTCTAACCCTCAATAAATCCTGTTAGTTACTTTTTGGGTACTATTGCACTTTGAAGTGCGTACTTGCTATAACAGGCTTAACCTTATATTATTGTAGCATAGAAGTAAGTAAATACCAATATTTATTATCCATAAAATAGTATTCCTTGCTATAGGATTCAACAACTCAAGGAGGTGAAAAAATTGATTTCAAAGGATATGACAATTACAGAGATCGTAAACAACTATCCCCAATCGGTTGAGGTCTTTCTAAGCCATGGCATGCACTGTTTCGGATGTATGGCTGCCAGCTTTGAAAATATCGAGCAGGGTGCCATGGCCCACGGGATTGATGCAGATGCACTCATCCATGATCTGAACCGGCATATTGAAAAATAAAACTGTACAATACGAGTGTTGACCATACGTATATTGATACATAATTCATCAAAGAATTTGCATGGACTGTTTCACAGTTTATTAGAAAGGATGATGATATGAGATTTTTGGAAATGGCAAAAAAGAGATATTCCGTTCGCAGTTACCAGCCCAGAAAGGTAGAAGATGAAAAGCTGCTAAAGATTCTGGAAGCTGGAAGAGTTGCTCCAACGGGTGCAAATACCCAGCCCTACAAATTGATCGTTATTCGGGAAATCGAGGGGCTTGAAAAAGTAAAGAAAGCCGCCAATATCTTTGGAGCTCCTTTAGCCATCATTGTTTGCGGCGACAAAAACCAGGCATGGAAAAGACCTTTTGATGGCAAGAACATCGTAGACATTGATGCAAGCATCGTAACGGACCATATGATGATGCAGGCCACAGAACTGGATTTGGGCACCGTATGGATCTGCTATTTCAAACCCGATGTTATTAGAAAGGAATTCAACCTGCCCGATCACATGGAACCTATCAATATTTTGGCCATTGGCTATGCCAATGGTGAAGTTGCTTCTTCCGACAGGCATGATAGAGCACGTAAACCATTAGACGAGATTGTATCTTATGAAAAGCTGTAATTAAAAAATTTCACCTGTACAAAGGGGTTATATCGCTGATATAACCCCTTTGTACTTCCTCAGACGCATTCAGACATCAAATTTACGCATTTAGACGTCCAGCCCTACCCATTCAGACGCTTCTTTTTCCTCCCTGAGTTATGATGAAACCATCAACAAACTTTTAGGAGGATTTTCTATGACAAAGACAGATTCAAAAAAACCTTTTATACAACTAAAAAATCTTGTTAAAAAATTTCAAGTCGCTGAAGGAGAATTTACAGCTTTAAAAAAAGTGGATCTGAATATCTCCAAAGGTGAATACGTAGGAATTATCGGTAAATCCGGCAGCGGAAAAACAACCTTATTAAACATGCTGACCGGGATCGACCGCCCTACCTCCGGAGATATCATTGTGGACAACCGCATGGTGCATACCTTGACGGAAAGTCAAATGGCAGTCTGGCGCGGAAGAAGCATCGGCATCGTATTTCAGTTCTTCCAGCTACTGCCGACATTGACCGTATTGGAAAACGTGATGCTTCCCATGGACTTCGCGAATACCGCCAGTTATTTGGAAAGAAGGAAGCGCGCTATGGCTTTACTAGAAAAGGTTGGTGTTGCTGATCAGGCCCGCAAGCTTCCATCAGCATTATCCGGAGGACAGCAGCAGAGAGTTGCAATCGCCAGAGCCCTTGCCAACGATCCCCCGATTCTTGCAGCCGATGAACCTACAGGAAATCTGGACAGTCATACAGCTGAGGTGGTATTTGAAATATTCGACAATTTGGTTAAGGAAGGAAAAACCGTTATAGTGATTACTCATGACAAGGAAATCAGCAAAAGGGTCCACCGTAGCATTACAATTTCCGACGGATTGATCGTAGAAGATACCAAGCCTGTAATTGATGGAGTTACAGCATAAAGGAGGCTGCTAAAATGTTTAGAATATCTATATTAAAGACCATCCGTGACCTGTCGCTAAATAAAACACGAACACTGCTGGTGCTGTTCTCCATGATTCTTGGCATTACCGGAGTCGGCTCGATTCTTGATGCAAGAACCATCCTCAGCCGCGAAATGGACGCCAACTATTTGAAAACCAACCCCGCCGCAGCAACTTTGGTCATTGACGGACTGAATGAAGACATCCTTGGAAAAGTCACAGCGATGCCTGAAGTATCCAGTATCGAGGAAAGAAGATCCGTTACAGGACATGTCCGTACTGAAGATGGCGTAGGCTCAGAAATCATATTGTACGTCATCAAGGACTTCTCCAGTATAAAAAACAGTATTTTTTACCCGGAACAGGGAGCTTGGCCGGCCAAAACCGGCGAAATTCTCATTGAACGTGTTGCAATGGATCAGATCAAATCAAAGATTGGAGACACGATCTCTGTTAAAATTCCCGGTTTTGAAAATACTGATCTGAAACTCGCCGGAACTGTCCATGCTCCCGCTCTTGCTCCTGCATGGATGGAAGATACCGCCTACGGTTTCGTTTCCTTTGAGACCTATCAACGGATGGGCGGCAAAGACGGTTTGAATGAATTGAAATTTACCGTTTCAGAAAATGCAATGGATAAACAATATATTCAAGCCGTGGCTTATAAGATCAAAAGCAATCTTGAAAAGGAGAATGTCAAAGTATCCAGGGTCGAAATCCCCAAACCCGGAAAGCATCCCCATGCAACCCAGATGGAAACACTGCTGTTCCTTTTAGAAGCTTTTGGAATCTTGACCTTCATCTTAAGCGCATTCATTGTTACCAACATGATATCCGCGATTCTTTCGCAGCAGATCCGACAAATCGGTATGATGAAAGCTGTGGGTGCCAAGAACAGTCAGATCGCGGCCATCTACTTAACGGTCGTAATTGTATTAAGCGTCATTGCTTTCACAGTTTCCATTCCATTTGCGGGGGTTGCCGGCAGAGCCTATGCAGCTTTTTCTTCTACGATCTTGAATTTTGAGATTTTTGACAGCAGCGTTCCCTTGGGCATCTATCTCCTGCAGATTGCAATATCCCTTTCCTTGCCCCTATTGGCTGCTGTTTATTCTGTCACAAAAGGCAGCATTGTTACCGTACGAGTAGCACTTCAGGATTATGGCGTTTCAAATGAAAAGACCGGGTCCGATGATAGAGAAGGATTTTTATCCGGAATCAAGTGGTTATCCCGTCCATTTATTATCTCTATAAGAAATACCTTCAGGAAGAGAGGACGGCTGCTATTTACACTTGCCGTATTATCCATCGGCGGAGCCCTTTTCATTACGGCAATGAATGTGTTTGCCTCTATGAATTCAACTGCAACAGAGGTGATCAACTCCTTCCTTTATGATGCTAGCTTCAGAATATCCGGTTATCAAGATGCGGATCAGCTTGTGAAATCAGTGCAATCCATTCCCGGCGTCAAAGCAGTAGAAATTTTTGATGGCAGCAGGGCTTCTGTAGCTCATCCAGACGGCACAACAAGTAACAGCTTTACAGTGATGGCAATTCCTTCGGATACACAAATGATAGCTTCCATCAAAACCGCGGAAGGCAGATGGTTGAACAATATAGACACCGATTCTATTGTCATTAACCATATGATCCTCACATTGGAACCGGGATTGAAGGTCGGCGATACTATAAAACTCAGGATCAAAGGCAAGGATTCCCAGTGGAAAATCGCAGGTATTGTCACAGAGATCATGTCGGAACCCAAGGTCTATGTGAGCCAGTCACAACTGAAGAAAATTGACGGCGGGACGTTCCAGAATGTTCTGGTTACTGTGAACGACAATGAAAAGAAAAACCTGGATCCTGTGGTGAAACAGATACAAAAGAACATCGAAGCCAACGGCCGGGATATTATGATCATAAAAATGCTCAGTAATGTCAGGGGCATGATCGAAGGTCATCTGTATTTACTATCCGCGATGCTCATCGTAATGTCCATCCTCGGTGTTATTGTCGGAGGACTTGGCCTCTCAACGACAATGAGTATCAATGTATTGGAAAGAACAAGAGAGCTGAGTGTCATGAGAGCAATCGGTGCATCCACAGAATCGATTTTCAGGATCATTCTTGGCGAAGGAAGCATTATCGGACTTTTCAGCTGGTTCTTCGCAGTGCTGCTGGCGCTTCCTCTAAGCTACTTTATAAGCTATAACTTCGGTGCGATCTTCTTTGAAGCTCCACTGAAATCCGCAGTGTCGGTTCTTGGAATTGTACTCTGGTTGGTTCTGGCCGTCGTGTTTGCTGCACTCTCTTGCTTGTATCCTGCCAGCAAGGCGTCAAAAATAAGCGTCCGTGAAGGTTTGGCATATGAGTAATCCAAGGGGGACACTTCTCAAAAATTATTGCTTAAGGATTTACTAAACTGTTGAACAAAAGGTCCTCCTGGTTACATCTGATAAAGGAACTTGAGAAACATCCCCAATCAAGAAAGGAGGTGAACTAATGAGAAACCTTATGACAAGAATCAAGTTAGCCTTGATCCCTGTGGCATCCCTGGTCCTAATACTCTCCCTTGCAGGGTGCAACCCTCATGGAAAGTAAACTATACAACTAAACCTTATAAATTTATGTACCCAAAAACAAGCCGGAAGAGCTGTCCTTAAGTCTTCCGGCTTGTTTTATTGAATAAATTAGAATTCTGTATTTTGCACTCGCTTTATTTCAATCCGCGCGGGATAAAACCCACGCCTAGTAAAGAACAAGTCGGTTAAAACCGACTAACAACAAGAAATGTAAGACATTAACCGGTTTCAACCGGGTTGATTCCTTAATAGCTGCGAGTGTTTAGCTCGCAGCAAATGGTTTAATCTCCAAAGGAATGCTATTCCTGCCCTCTACTGAGTTCGGGAGAGGGCAGATAGATGGGTGAGGGTTGAGCAGTGTTTAATGCACATACATCATTAGCTATCTATTACTTTATCCAAGTTGCTTTCAGAAATAGAATTCTTTTTATCAAAACCTATTCCTTCACCACTAATCATGCTTTTCCGAGTTCTTCTTGCGAACCAGGGATATTCCACCGAACCCGCTGATAATGGCAATATAGAAGCCAAAATCATACCACCAGCCCGAATTTGCAGCCTCATAGACCCGGATATTTTCCTTAAAGAATCCTATGATCAGAGAAATCGGTGCAATCCATCCGTGCCATATCCCCCAGAAGAAGCCTGCGGGGTTTGAAGAAGTATGGGTTCCGTCCCCCGGTACACAACCCGTCAATGAAATTAAGAGCAGGATGCTTGTAATACATACAAAAAATATCTTCTTTTTCATGACCACACCTCTTACATATAGGATATTATGCCTAATACCAATATATCACACCTTCTTTGTTTAAAACTGAAGAGTTGTAATGCTGGCTGGCTCGGCCTGAGCGCTGCAAACCATATCCTTTATTCTTAACGTGTAGGCAACAGCTTCATTCGTCCTATTCAATACGACTGTCGAAAAACTTCCATTAGGATTTCTAAACACCGTTACTTCGAGCTTATCCGTATATTTGCTGTGCCCTACTCTTACAGCTCCCGGCAGTATATACTTACTGAAATGCCCGATATAGGTATAGGAGAGTTTTTTCTCATATTCATCCTTCTGTGTATCACACATGATCGGCGCATCGCAGAAGTTACCTACATGATTTGGGCCTCCCTTTTCATCCAGGACCATATTCCAATCAATAAAAGCATTGGTTCCTGCATTGAGGTTTCCGATGATATCATGAGCATACATTTGCGCATTTTTAAGCTGGTTCGTCGCATTGAACCGACTGTATTCCACGCAGCCTTCGGTAAAAATCAACTGCTTATCCGGGTACATTTTTCTCACGATTTCCAGGGCTTCAAAGTGGTCGCCGCTGTACCAGTGAAAGCCGATGCCGGAGACTACATCTTTACAGTTCCCTACGCTGAGAGTATCTCTTGTACGTTCATAGACTCTTTCCTTATTGTGATCCCAAATAATGATATCAATGTCACCAAGTCCGTCAGCTTTCAGCTGTGGCGCCAGATATTCGGATACAAATTCTCCTTCTTCAGCAGCCGTATAAATACAGGAATCCCATTTCTGCACTGCTTTCGGTTCATTCTGTACACTCACGGCTACAATGTCGAACCCTTTTTTCCGGTATTCCTGAATATACTTGCTGATATACCTTGCCCACATATTTCTATATTCCGGCTTTAACTTCCCGCCCTCGTTTTTCTGGCCGTTTGTTTTCATAAACGCCGGAGGCGACCAGGGTGAGAGTACAAGATTGAGCTTGTTCTTACTTGTTTGCTGTGCCTTTTTGATCATTGGAATGATATATTTCTCATCTCTTTCCAAAGAAAAGGTTTTCAACTCAATATCATGCGCATCGTCTACAGCCGAATAGTTCCCCAGTGAAAAATCACAGCTGTCAATGTGGGTACGGCAATAGGAATAGTTCAAGCCGTCTTCCCCAAAGTACTCGTCGATGACTTGTGAATAGACAGCATCGCTCATCCGTGAAAGAGTATAAGCCGATGCTTCGGTAAATGCACCGCCAAAGCCGGAAAACTTTTGATATTCAACTTCTGGATAAACATTAATGAGCTCCATCTCAATCTCTTTTTCGTCTTTTATAAAGTCATATTCCTTCACGATCGTCTGCGTATTTTCTTTTATATAGGTTGTCGATATCGCTTTGAGCTTCATTTCAGATCCTCCGTTATTGTAAGATGGTATGTGTAAATATCCATGTAGCTATCGTTGCAGTAAAAATTTCATTCTTTACGAACAGAGCAGACCCGAAGGTCTGCCCTATAGTATTCCATCCATTATTTCAAAGATTTGCTGCTCTGTATATGAATCCGACCCGTGAAAGTATAACTTTCTTTTCCGAGTTCTTCAAATTATTGCCGTATTTCAACTTCATATTAACCTTTTACAGCTCCGGTAATCAAACTTCTCTGTACTTCATTACTCATAAAGCAGTAAATGATCAGTGTTGGTAAAGTTGCTATTACAAGACCCGCACCTACAGGTCCCCATTGCGTTGTATATTGGCCGACCATATTATTCAGACCTACCGTCAAGGTTTTGAATTGTACTTTGCTGATAAACGTATTGGCAAACATCAACTCATTCCAAGCCGAGAGGAAGGTAAAAATTGAAACTGTAGCAATTGCCGGTTTAAGCATCGGTACAATAATTCTTGTAAAAGTTCCATAAATCGTACATCCGTCAAGCAACGAGGATTCTTCCATTTCCTTCGGGATTCCCTTTAAGAATCCAACCAGGATGTACATTGCCATTGGCATTGCAAAACCAACATAAGGAAGGATCAGAGACCAGTAAGAATTTAACTGCTTAATCTTTGCGAAGAAGATGAACAACGGAAGCAGTGCTGCATGGATGGGAATCATCATCCCCAACAAAAACATTACTAACATCACCTTGCTAAACTTCCATTTCATTCTCTCAATCGCATAAGCTGCCATTCCTGATATAATACTTGTGATTACAATCGTAACGGCTGTAACAAAAACGCTGTTCATAAAGTACAAGCCGACTTTTCCGTTGACCAGGGCTGTCTTGTAGTTCTCCCAAAGGAAAGCTTCCGGGAGGCCTGCAATATTTCCACCGAATATTTCATTGTTGCTCTTCAGTGAGAATAATACCAGCCATAGGAAAGGGTAAATCTGTATGAATGCAAACACGCCCAGGAACGCATAAAGCAATATTTTTCCGATACTTATTTTCTTCGCATTAAAGGTGTTTTTTGATTTATTCATGTTAATTATCCCTCATTCCTATTCTCAGGTTTCTCCTTTTACCCTGAACAGTCTTTGAATCACGATTGTAAATAAAAGACATTCAGCGATAATGAAAATTGCTATTGAACTTCCGTAGCCATACATGTTCCTGTGGAATATGGTATTGAACATCAGCGTACTCGGCACTTCTGTTGCATGCATCGGTCCGCCGCCGGTTAATACATAAATCAGGTCAAAGGTCTTTAAAGATCCTGTTACAGCGAATACAACACAGACTTCAATGATGGGCTTAATCAACGGGATTGTGATGCTCAACGCGGTCTTCAAAGGTGAAGCGCCGTCGATCTTTGCTGCTTCCATAATATCCTGGGGAATTGACTTGATTGCCGCGTACATCAGCAGCATATGGTATCCGATGTATTGCCAAATCAGCGGAACAAATACTGCGGTTAATGCAGTATCCTCACTTCCGATCCATTCACCCTTCCAGGATTCCAGACCGATGTTTGTTAAAAATGCATTTAACAAGCCATACTGCGGATTATAAATCTTCATCCATAAGTGACCGATTACAACGGTTGAAACGATAACCGGTATAAAGTAAGTTGATCTGAAGAAGCCCTCTCCCTTTACTCCTGTAGCAAGTATCAATGCAATGGCAAGTGCCATGGGGAGCTGTACGAATACGGATAAACCGGCCAGAATAACAGAGTTGAGAACGGATTCTCTAAAGCCGTCACCGTTATTGACAATCAGTTCGATATAATTCCGGAGACCTACAAAAGTACCTTTTCCAACGCTACCCCACTCCAGGAGACTGTAATATCCAGAGAAGATTATAGGAAGTATAATGATACACAGGAATAATACAAAAGCCGGGAACACAAATATGAAAATCGCTTTTTTATCTCCTAACACTCTATCCATAGATACACCTCATAATTAGTAGTGGTTAAGGATTTCTCCTTAACCACACTAATGAATCATCTAAATTTTATTTCTTAAGCTTATTTCTTTTCGTTTAACTTCTGCATTTCTTTTGCGAAGTTTTCTGGAGTGATCTTGCCACCGAAGAGCTGAGCTACGAGGTTCTTGTGAGCGTCAGCGTCTGCGCCTTCAAGGAATGTATCCCATGCGAGAACGAAGCCGGTAGAATCCTTAGTCATTTCCATGATCTGCTTAGTAACAGCGTTGATTTCGCCAGTTGCTGCTGGAACTTTCCAAGTTGGGAGACCGTCACCTGTGGATGCAAGGTCTTTTGCCATTCCTTCTGCAGCGTATTTAACGAATTTAACAGCAGCGTCCTTGTTCTTAGTTTCTTTGCTTACGCAGAAGCCGTCGATGGATCCGCCGAGGTATTCTGTAGCTGTGCCTTTACCGTTTGCCAACATCGGGAACTTCTTAACAACGATCTTGTCTTTAACCTTGCTGTCTTTGCCCTGGATGTCTCCAGCAAACCAGTTACCCATGAAGTACATTGGAACTTTACCCTGGATGAATGCTGCATTACCTTCATCATATGTCAAGCCCATGTTGCCATCGATAAATGCCTTGTTGTCAACGAGTTCTTTCAACTTAGCTGCGGATTCAACGAATGCAGCCTGATCGAAGGAAGCTTTCTTTGACAATGCATCCTGTGAAAGCTGAGCGCCGCCGGCACGGAGTGCGAGTGCGTTCTGCCAGAACATACCAGGCCATCTGTCTTTTTCACCAACTGTGATCGGAGCGATTCCTTTAGCTCTGAAAGCTTTAACAGCAGCTAAGAGATCTTCGTATGTATCAGGCATTTTAACGCCGTTTGCTTCGAAGAGGTCCTTGTTGCAGTAGAGGGAACCTACCCACTGATAAGCTGTAAGACCATAAGTTTTTCCATCAAATGTGAAGAATGTATTGGAACCAGCATTGATCTTGTCTTTTACGTCACCGAGGTATTCATCGAGAGGTAATACTTTACCTGCATCAACGAAAGGTTTTACGAAACCAGCGCCCCAAGCGAAGAATACATCTGGAGCTTCATTTGCAGCGATTGCAGTCTTGATCTTAGTTTTGTAAGCTTCGTTTTCAGCTGCATCGTGTTCGATAGTGATGTTTGGAAGATCTTTCTTAGCATTTTCCATGACTCTGTAGAAAGCTTTTTTGTTAGTGTCCTGAGTACTTTCAGTCCAGAGAGTCCAAACCTTAAGTGTTGATTTTTCTTCTTTCTTAGCTTCTTCCTTCTTAGGTTCTTCAGTCTTTGCTGCAGGAGCTTCAGCTGCAGGTTTTTCTTCAACCTTGCCACCACATGCTGCCAAGCTTGCAGACATTGCCAACGCAATAATAATACTTAGGATTTTCTTGCTTCTCATTCGACATCCTCCTTTTAATTTTGCTATCGAGTGACCTCTTGTCTCTATCATACGATAGCTGTGAATGGATTTGAATTGAATGTATTTACTAAAAGGTTTAAATTTTTTTCTTAAAATATTTTCCTAGAAAAAATTCAACCTTTATAGCCGGAGGGATTAAATCAGGTTTATGATAAAGAAAAAAATATAGAATTATATCGAACGCGATGCCGCTTTTTTATGGTACTTTAATGTCTTGAAATTAAATTCATGAAACTCAATTTGTCTTTGCACAATTAATTTCACGATTTATAAAGAAAAGTATTTGATATTCCATGGGATTGCATAATCTGACCAAGCCAATACTCACAGGTCTTCGTTGATTGATTCTTGCTATTTTCAATTAGTAAACCTTTGGATAAAATAACTCATTTACAGATTGCAAATATTTAGGAAAGAAAAGAATCTTAACGATTCTTTATTGAAATTCTTTATTGAAATTCTTTATGTAAATAACAGCTAAGACTTATTATACTATAGTAAAATTTGTTTGTCTATCCTTTTATAACAATATTTAGACAAATTTCTACATCATCAATAAACTGGAGATTTATCTGTGCTACCTTGCCTTCTTAAATTCGTTCACACTGACTCCGGAGAATTTTTTAAAGCATACGCTGAAATAGTGAGGATCATTAATTCCCACCTCTTCAGCAATCTCATAAGCCTTCTTGTCCGTTTCATTCAATAGTTTGATGGCTTTCTCCATCCTCAGTTTATTGAGGTAATCCACAAAGGTCATCCCCGTCTCTTCCTTAAAAATTCGACTCAGATAACTGAGATTGAGGTAGAAGTTCTTTGCCACTTCCGAAAGTGTGATGTCCGGACGGGTATAATTACTGTCGATATAGTCTTTTACATCATGAATTACTTTTCTGGCCTTCTTGCCTTGGGCACTATGAATTTTGGCGATCACTTTAAATGAAATATCATTAAGGTAGTTCTTGGTTTCCGGAAGCGAGTCCAGCTTGAAAACATCTTCAAAGGGCTGGGTCACACCTTCAAATATCTCCTCCGGCTTGATCCCTGTTTCCATCAGAACATTTAAGATATTGGCGACAAAATTGCAGGCAAAAACTCTGACCTGGGCAATGCAATTCACCCCGCTGCACACATCTTTAAATACACAGTTGATTAATTCCTCCGCTTTATCTTTCAATCCGGACTTCAAATAAAAGCAAAAGCTGTTCATTAAATCATTTTCTATATGGGTCTGTTCTTCCTGAACCGAGCAAATATCCGAATAGCTCATGACCTGGTTTTTCCCTACAATAAACCGGTATTTCAATGCATCACAGGCTTCCTTATAGGATACCCATACGGTATCTATGGCCTCATAGGCATTCCCGATACCGATACAGACAAAACACTTCAACCGGTTGATGAGCATGGATTTGATCGCTTCACAGCATTCCCAAAGGTCTATCGTGCTGTCGTTGCAAAAGATAACGATCCGCTGGCTGTTATCAAAGAATACATGAATGTATCGATCCTGTTCAAAATACTGCTGGGTAAGTTCCAGACATCGAATTTTAAGCAGCAGTTTCTTTTCTTCATCTGCGCTCTCATCCTCCTTGGCGTTGAAGACTTCAACCACCGCGGTCTGATAAGCATCTTCCTTTGTTTCTATTTCAAAATATTTGATTTTCTCCTGAATATAGTCTATATCTATGCTGCTCTGAATGAGTTCATTGAACAGCTTCTCCTTAAGAACAGGGAGATTCTGCCGCAGCTGCTCCTTAAGCCGGTCATATTCCTCAATCTGTGTTCTTTCCTTAAGAATCTTTTCCTTAGTAGCCAAGGCAGTCTTCCGGATCTCATCATCGTTGATGGGTTTTAAAAGGAAGTCTGCAATTCCTACCTTGATCCCCTTCTTGGCATATTCAAACTCTTCATGTCCCGTCAGGATAATCATCTTGATATGAGGATGCTTTTCCACTACTCTTTTGCTGAACTCCAGACCATCCATAATCGGCATGCAGATGTCAGTAAATATAATATCCGGCATGAGATTGTCAACCAACTCAAGGGCATCCACCGCACTGGAGCTTTCACCAACAATGGAAAGGCCAATCTCTTCCCATTCAATGCAGGCTTTCAACAAATCCCGGACCAATCTCTCATCATCAACAACCATGACTTTCAATAGTTCATTTTGCATCTTGATGTTCCCCTTGCAATGGAATTCTTATAGACACTGTGGTGCCTACACCCTTTTGGCTTTCAATGGATACAACATCCTCTACGCCATAAAAAATCCTTAATCTCTCTATGGTACCCCAGACACCAAAGCCGGGATTTTCTCTCTCAGCTTTCCCGCTGGTGAGTTTCTTCACATCTCCCTCGTCCATACCAACGCCGTCATCCGTAATCTGCAGCAAAATGCAGTCTTCCCTGCATTTTGCCGAAACAGAAATATTCCCGCTGGCGTTTTTCGGCCGGATACCGTGGTATAACGCATTTTCCACAAAAGGCTGCAAGACCAGCTTTAATATCTTATAGCTCTTTGCTTCTTCATCAATATCATACGATACTTCAAACATCTCTTCATATCGATATTTCTGTATCTTCAAGTAGTTGACGACAACATCAACCTCTTCCCCTACCGTGATGACTTCCCGGCCTTTGCTCAAGCTGGTTCTGTAATAAGTCCCCAAGGCTTTCATGATCGCATAGACATCCTTATTTTTTCCGGCAAGCGCCAGTGAACTGATGGCATCAAAAGTATTATAGAGGAAATGTGGCTTTATTTGGGCCTGAAGCACATCCAGTTCTGTTTTCCTTTTCATTTTCTGCTCCTCCATGATTTTGGAAATCAGGTTTTGGATCTCAACAATCATGGCATTATAGCCGTCTCGCAGCTTTCCGATTTCATCATTTCCGGTCTTGATATCCACGAGTTTGAATTCGCCCTTTTCGATTCCTTTCATGGATTTGAGCAGTTTCTTAATAGGTACTGTGATAAATCTGGAGATAATGATGGAACCGATAAAGAGAAGCAAACTGTTTCCCGTAATCACCACTATGGCAACCATGTTAAATTCGCTGGATTCCTTGGAAAGCTCTCTTATGGGGATAATACTAACAATTTTCCAGCCGTTTTCAGGAATCCTCATATAGGTTGCCATATATTCCGAATCGTTGGATTTCCATACAGTCAGGTTTCTTTCTTTTCCGTCACTTTGAACTGCAAAATCCCCGACGTTGAAATCCAGCTTATCTCCTGTCCTGACTGCCACGTTGTTTTGTGGGTCCAAAATGGCAATCTCGGTGTTATAATTACTGACAGCGCTCTTTAAAATCCTTTCGAAATTATGCTCAGAAATATTTATAATAATGACACCCATGGTCTTCTGTGAATTCAGGTCATTGACTTCACGAATCAGGGATATGTAATTCTCACGGAATCCGGGGTAAAGTGGTACTGCCGGGCTTAGAACCCCTCCGGCATTCAGCCTGAGAATAAACCCTCCCCGTTTATCCTTTACCTCACGGTACCAGGGAGCATTTTCAAGCCGATCGACACTTAACACTCTTGCGGCTTCTTTATGGGCATGATATCTGTTGCCGAAATTATCAAATATATAAACCGAGGTAATCAGCGTGCTTCCGCCCATAAGCCTTGAAATAGCATTACTTGCCTTCAACTGATAGTAAAAGTTAAAGCTGTCTGTCGCATTTCTGAGCGAATCCTGAATCTCTTCATTGGCATTGATAATTTTTGAGTATTCGCCTGCAATATCGATGGTCGAGTTGAAATTGGCACTGATGGACTGGAGCATCTGAAACGCGATATCGCTTACTTTTCCTGAAATCGTATTGGAAAGGACCTGCTGATATAGAATACTGCTGAGCATCACAGAAATAATCAAAAGAATCAAATAGTACAGCATGATCTTTGAATTGATAGAAAGGTCCAACACATTTTTTTTAACTCTTCTTAAAAGATTTTTTGATACATGCCACACGTTCATCCGCATAGGAATTACCTCACCTGTTGAACCCCCGGATTTGCAAAACAGTTCCTACAGAATCCGCGATAATGGTTTTACACGAAAAATTTAATGATCGCGAAATAAATCAAGGTAATACAAGCGCACAAATCAATAACATATGAGTTTTTTCGCGTTCAATATAATATCAAATCAGTATTTTCATTATAACAAATTGAAACAAACCCGTAAACATAAACCCCTGCTGCATCATCCCAGCCAGCGCACAAGGATGGGCGCAACAAATACTGTCAGCAGCCCGGCAACACCAATGGCAAGTCCGCTCATAGCCCCTTCCACTTCACCGATCTCAACTGCTTTGGTTGTTCCGACCGCATGAGAGGATGTACCGATCGCAATTCCTACAGCAACCTTATCAGTAATTCTAAATATCCTGCAGATTACAGGCGCTAAAATGGAACCCATGATTCCAGTGAGGATAATGGCGGCTACCGTGACTGAAGGAATTCCCCCCAGCTGTTTTGACAGCTCAATCCCAATCGGTGTTGTAATCGATTTCGGTATAAGCGAAAGGCCTAATTGCCGGCTGATTCCAAACATCTTGACGAGCATCGAAACTCCGATAATGGAAGTAATGCTTCCTACAAAAACTCCCGCAAGGATGGGTACCAGATTCGCTTTCAACTTATTCAGCTGCTTATACAAGGGAACAGCCAGGATTACAGTTGCAGGCCCCAGGAAAATAGAGATCAGGTTTCCTCCCTTGCTGTAACTATCCAAACTGATATCGAATTTCAGTAAAAAAGCTCCCACAAAACAAATGGCAATAAACAAAGGATTAAAAATCGGGAGCTTGGTTTTTCGATAGATCAGCAAACCCAGTTCATAGCCGATAATAGAAAGAATAATTCCAAAGACAGGGCTATCGATCAGTTCTTTCATTTACGGCCTCCTTCCTTAGTGCTCCCCTTTTGGAAAGCTGCACGGTATATCCTGTAACTACCATCACCAGGACTGTGGTCACCAGTGAAATCCCTATGATCGCCGCCCAGTTTTCCTTCAGAATCGTCATATATGCCAGCAAGCCTACTCCTGCCGGAATAAAGAAAAAAGCCAGGTGATCCATCAAAAAGCTCGTAATTTCCGATATCGTATCAAGTTTCAGGATTCCGGTACAGAGACATCCAAACAGCAGCAGCATTCCGATGACATTTCCCGGAACAGGAATTCGAAGAAATCTATGTAGAATCTCACCCAAAAAACATATTGCTAAAATAATCAGCAGCTGTCTCAATAGCTTCATAGTAAACCTCTTAATACAAGAATGTGAAAATATTAACCATCATTTTTATATTTTAGCATGCAGTACCCTGTTGAGCAAACAATAATTGCTTTAACACCGTGTTTTCTCTTTTAAACCCGCTTACAATGCGCTCTTTAAATATTTTCCTTTGAACCTTGAGGAACTTTATGTTAACTTAAAAGGGTTATACTACTCTTTTATAAAGGAATGGTTTTATTGAAAAAGCTAATTTCACTGATTACACTGATAACTGTAACTGCTTCTATTCTTACCATACAATCTCCCATTGCGCATGCAGCAAGCAATAGGGGTGTTGCCATCAATGTCAACGGGAAACGCCTCCACCCGGATGTACCTCCGTTTATAAAGAACGGCAGAACCCTGGTCCCTTTGCGCGGGATATTCGAAGAATTGGGATCTACAGTTGAATGGGTACCAGAGGGTCAAAGAGTTATTGTGAAATACAAGGACAAAAACATCAACCTTCAAATCGGGAACAAAACTGCCTCCATCAACGGCAATACTGCAACAATAGATGTAGCGCCCTTGATCGACAACAGCCGAACCATGATCCCTTTGAGATTCATTGCTGAAAAAATGGGAATGAACGTTCAATGGGTTCCCGAGGCAGGCCTTGCGACCATCACAGATCCGGGCTACTTTGACAATTTGCCCCGCAATACGGTCTTAGGATTCACCACCAACGACTACCTCGGAGACAATGCTCCCCATGGATCCTTATTGAAGTATGGAAGCAATGTCAATGCCATTGCTACCTTTTCATATCAATTGGAAACCAGCGGAGATTTGAAGCTTACCGGACAATCGCAAGCACGTTCTGTGGACCATGCCAACTCAAATAATATTAAACCGCTTGTGCTTATCCATAATTTTAGAAACGGCAATTTCGACCGCAGCTTGTCCCATACTGTTCTATCCGATGCTGCTAAGCGTCAAAAGCTCATCAACAATATTCTTGTGATCATGAGCAAGGAAGAATATGCAGGTGTAAACATCGATATTGAAAACGTCGATTGGACAGACAGACAGAATTATACTGCCCTGATCAGGGATTTAAAGAAGAAACTTGAACCCTATGGTTTTTTAACCACCGTATCCATCCCGGCAAAAACATCAGATACTTACAGGAACAACAGCTGGAGCGGCGGCTTTGATTATATCGAAATCGGTAAATATGCCGACAAGATCTTGTTGATGACCTATGACGAACACTACTTTGGCGGAACCCCAGGGCCAATCGCTTCACTGCCCTGGGTTGAAAACGTCCTGAAATATGCCACCAGCGTCATTGACTCCAAAAAACTGCTTTTGGGGATTCCTGCCTATGGCTATGACTGGTCCGGCAAGGGAAATAAGGCGGTTACTTTTAAAAGCGCAGACAGCCTCCTGGCGGATTACAATGTACAGAGTTCCTGGGATGACAGTGCCAAATCCCCTTACTTTTCCTATGTCAAAGACGGTACAACGCATCAGGTGTGGTACGAAAACAGTCAAAGCCTTTCCTACAAGCTTCCGCTTGTAGCGAAATACCAACTGGGCGGTATTGGGATATGGAAGCTCGGGTATGATAATGATGCTTTCTGGGAGACGATCAAAGCCGGATTGGGACAGTAATAAATGTGTCAGGGTTGTGTCAGGGGGACGGTTCTGGTGACATAAAAGCATGTCACCAGAACCGTCCCCCTGACACTCCTTTGAATCTATCTATTTATAAGTGCGCCCATGTTATAGGACCAACAATTCCGTCCGCTGTAAGCCCTTTTGCTCTTTGGAAATTCACTAGTGCTTTCAAGGTCTTTTCCCCAAACTCACCGTCAACTACTCCACAATCAAACCCTCGTGCATTTAGTTGGGCTTGTAGATATCTCACCGCTTCCCCCTTTGCTCCAAATGCAATTACAGGAAATGAGATTTTTGTAACTGATGATGAAATATTGAATTCTTGAAACAGTCTATCCCAAGGAAATCCTGCTCCCGGACACCCAGCACGATTAACAGGATCAATCATGTAATGTCCGACAAATCTTCTGCGCTCTATTGGAATTCCGTATTCTGCTGATTTAAATTTTAGAAGGTATATAAGTGCATTCCATTGTTCTGCCGTCGGAATTTCCCCTGACATTCCTTCCAGTTCATAACTTAGCGAATAAAGGTTCGGATTTACCCCTGGAAAAACTTTCGCCCACTCCCAGTTCGGATTGGTCAGAAGGCCATTCCCCCAAGCTGCATGTTCCTCACTCACGTACTGATGGATTTCTCCTTTTTTCCCAATTCCAAAATGTGTA
>JAOAAU010000001.1 GCA_026418695.1 Clostridia bacterium | reverse complement strand
TAATTATACACAAACTAATACTTTCTACTTTCTACTTTCTACTTTCTACTTTCTACTTTCTACTTTCTACTTTCTACTTTCTACTTTCTACTTTCTACTTTCTACTTTCTACTTTCTAGTGAAAGTGGTCATAAATTTTTTCAGCCACTTGTCTGCTGATTCCTTCTACTCCCATGAGATCATCAATTTCGGCAGCCTTGATCTTATTGATGGAACCAAAATGCTTGATCAACGCCTTTTTCCTTTTGGGACCGATCCCTTCAATTTCATCTATCACTGAGCCTGAGTATCTTTTTTCCCTCAGCTTTCTGTTATATTCTACAGCAAATCTATGGGCTTCATCCTGAATTGCCGTTACCAGCCTCAGTGCATGAATGTTTTTATGGAGGTCAAACTCCCCTTGTTCCCACACCAATCCTCTTGTCCTATGATTATCATCCTTCACCATCCCCAAAACAGGGATACGAATATTGATTTCATTCAGGACTTCTTTTACTGCATTCACATGGCCCAGTCCTCCGTCCACCAGGATCAGGTCCGGAAGCTGAGAGAACTTCGCCTCGGATTCTTCTCCCTCCAGTTGTTCCTTTTCATAATGCTTAAACCTTCGGAACAGCACTTCCTGCATGGAAGCATAATCATTCTGCCTCTCGATGGATTTGATCTTAAATCTTCTGTAATCCTTGTTTTTCGGCAAACCTTTTTCAAATACCACCATGGAAGCGACCATCTCACTGGAACCGGTGTTGGATATATCATAGGCTTCAATACGGTCGGGTATGTCTTCGAATCCTGCAAATTCCTTCACCGCCTGAAGCCCCTCTTTGACTGCCGAATGATCCCGCTTCATCTTGCTCTTAAACTGTTCAAGGGCTATCAGGGCGTTTCTGGAAACCATATCCACCATCTGCAGCTTCTCGCCCTTTCGGGGAACCTTGATATAGACCTTCGCAGACCTTTTACTGCTTAACCACTGTTCTATGATGTTGATCTCATCAATGTCTTCCTGCAGGATGATTCGACTGGGCACGAATGCAGCTGCCGAATAAAACTGCTTGATAAAGGAGGACATGAGCTCCTTATTATCAGTTTCCCCAGTATCCTCAATAATAAAATGTTCCCTTCCAATCAGTTTTCCGCCTCTCACAAAGAAAACCTGAATGCAGGAATCCGTCTCATCCTTCGCGAAAGCAATGACGTCCTGGTCTTCCATAGCCGTCGAAAGCACTTTCTGCTTTTCAGCAATATGCTTTAGACTGTTGATTTTGTCCCGGATACTAGCCGCCTTTTCAAACTCCATCTCTTCGGAAGCCCGAATCATTTTTTCTTCCAGCCTTTTGATGATCTCCTCCTGTTTTCCGTCCAGAAAACTGCAAATATCCTTCATCAGCATACGGTATTCTTCCTTGTTGATGTCCCCCTGGCAGGGGCCGAGGCATTGATAGATATAGTAGTTGAGGCAAGGCCTTTCCTTCCCTATATCCCTTGGAAAAACCTTGTTGCAGGTCTTGATAGGAAACAGCTTTTTAAGCAGGTCAATGGTTTCCTTGACGGCAAAAGCATTGGAGTATGGGCCGAAATACTTGGCTCCGTCCTTTTCTATCTTTCTGGTCATGATGATCCTTGGGTATTCTTCTTTCATCGTAACCTTTATATACGGATAATGCTTGTCATCCTTCAGAAGAATGTTGAACTTGGGTTTGTGCTTTTTGATCATATTGCACTCAAGGATGAGCGCTTCCAGTTCGGAGTCGGTAACAATATACTCAAACTCCTTGATTTTTGCAACCATCGCTTTAACCTTCGGTGTATGGTTCGCCGATGATTGGAAGTACTGCCGGACACGGTTTTTCAATACCACTGCCTTGCCGATATAGATGATCTTACCCTGTTCATCCTTCATAATATAAACGCCCGGTTTATCGGGCAGTTTTTTGAGTTCCTCTTGTATGTCGAACATAGATTTCTCCTAGTCTAAATTGAACGCGAAGCAATACTATACTCATATATCTTCGCAATTCAATCACTTTAAAAATCCCCTTCTTATATCACCAACAAGATTTATAATGTCAGATTCATCTCCCAAATCTAATCACCAAATCCTTGACTTCATCAATGGCCTTGCAAATCAGTGCTTTCTCTGCCAGCTCTTTTATTTTCCTGTAATTTAAACTTTTAACTAAATCATTGACCTCCTCAACCTTTGAAGGATTGACAATGAACGAAACGGCGCCCATACCAAGCATTAGCATCAGTGCTGTCGGATCAGACGCTATTTCACCGCATATATTTAAAGGTTTATTATTCTTTCTTGCTTTATCAATACAGTATTTCAATACTCGAAGGAATTTGGGATGCAAGTATTCCCCCCGCAAACTGGCAGCTTTCTTTCTATCTATACCCATCATCTGGTGGAGCAAATCATTGGTTCCTATGGTAACATAATCAACCTCATGGAGTATACTTTCCAAGTGGTCAACCCCCTGCCTGGTCTCAATAAACGCACCGATTTTTAACTTCTTTTTTACAGGCGTTCCTTCATCCAGCAGCTTTTGCATTGACCTGCTGATCACTTTTTTTGCCTCTCTGATTTCTTCTGCAGTATCCACCATAGGAAAGGAAATTGCGATGTTGCCACCAGATCCTGCCCGAAGAATTGACTTAATCTGAGTATGGAACATCTCCTTGTTTGTGAGGGTATACTTAATTCCCCGGGTACTCCTTACCGCGGAAGAATCAACAGAACCAAGAAAATCAAACTGCTTATCTCCTCCGATGTCTGCAGTCCGGATCATCACCGGCCTATGACCCATCTTTTTTGTGATCCTAAGGTAAGCCGCATACTGTTCCTGCTCGTCGGGAAAATTTTTATAATGAGCAAAGAGCATCTCTGTTCGGACAAGTCCAATTCCGGCCACATTTTTCAAACCTGCTGATTCGCATTCTTCAAAGCTTCCTACACTTGCTGAAATATTGACCTTGTATCCATCCGACGTACACGTCGGTTTATTTCTCCTAAAAAGCAATCTGCTGCTTCTTCTTGCTCCACCTTTGTGAAGGTCTTTATATTCCCCCACCTGCGTGTCCACAGGATTTATAATGATATGTCCCTGCTCTGCATCCAGAATCACCGATGCACCTTCGATTTTTTTAACATCCTCAAATTTTATCCCGCTCACGGCAGGGATTCCCAAACCCCTGAGAATAATCGCCGCATGGGACAGATAGCCCGCCCCCGCTTCATAAATTATACCGGAAATCTTTCTTTTCCCCAGGGTTGCGGCCAGTGTCAGGTTGAGATGACGAACACCCACCACATGCTTCTTGCTGATTTTATCTAGCATCACCTTGGATTGGTCATCTCCGATTATATTTCTTATAATTCTGGCATTGATATCGTTCATGTCATAAATACTTTGCATCGCATATTCATTTCCACTGCTTTCAATGGCCTTGATATATCCTCCGATGCAGCAGTCAACGGCATTTTCCGCGTAATATCTTTCATGATGAATGATATCCTTGATTTCCTCAATAAAATACTCATCCTGCAGCATGGAACGAAATGCATCGAAAATAAACCACTCATCCTTTTCCAACCTCTTGGAAAAACTGGCCTTTAGGTCATCGATTTCGTAAAGAGTTTTGGCTATCGCTTTTTCAAGCTTTTCGATCTCATTCAGGAGTTGATCTTCCTGTACGTTTCCTCGATTCAACTCCAAGCCATGCTCCTCATAAACGAATATTTCTCCTATCCCAATACCTTTGGAAATAGGCTGCCCTGCCAAAGTGTATTCGCCCATTCGATTTATACGGCTTCTCCCATGCCGGAATTAAAGTAGTTTTCCAGTTCCTGAGCCGCCTGCTCCTCATCTTCGCCTTCAGCTCTGATCACAATTTTCATACCGTTTGCTATTCCAAGGGATAACAGCCCGAGAAGGCTTTTTGCATTAGCCTTTCGTTCTTCCTTTTCTATCCATATCGCTGATTTATAGCCGGACACCTTTTGAATCAGCATCGCTGCTTGTTTTGACCCAAGACCCGATTCGTTTTTTACCAAAATATCCTTTGTTATCATTCTTTCGACTGACCTCCTGTAATGTATTCAATATTCGTCTTCATCATTTACTTTGAAATTTGTTTCAAATTAGTAAACATACTTATTTCAATTATATCAAAAAGTGTCTTTTATTTAAACCATTATCCTATATTTCAAATGCAGAATAGGCAAGGCTGCCAATCAAACCATCGTTTTGCAGCTTGCCTATTCATCTACTCCCGCATGAGTCTCCTTCGATTATCCATTCCTATTCTCTAATATTTTTACAGTCAGGCTCTTATTTCCTACATAAGTTCTGATCATTACAGGATGACTCCGATTGTTTCTGAACTTCAGATCTACAGAACCGTAGGAAACAGTTGCATCCTTCCCTTTAGGAACATAGCCGACTTTTTTGGAGTGCAGATGCCTCTCTGTGATTTCCAGATTTCCTTTTTCAGCTGCATTATAAATTGTCGTTGCAAGCTGGCATATACCGCCGCCAATCCCATATCCTTTTTCATATCCGTCTTCTGTTTTGATGATGATCGGTGCTTCCTCATATCCTTTAGCTTCTGTTCTTCTTCCTACCGTATTGTTGAAGGAAAACTCCTCACCAGGCATAAGAATCTTGTAGTTCACCTTTCCTGCCGCCAGTTCTATATTATTCATTCTTGCTTCCTGCCTGTCCACGATGGGAGTTGAGTAGCTTGCAATTTCAACAATGTTGCTTTTTAGTTTTTCCGCAGTGATACCCGGCTTTTTTTCTTCAATGACTAGCTGAACCTTCTCTCCTTCATTAGAGTTCAAAAGGCTGGAGAGAGTCTTCTCAATATTGATTCCTCTGCCTATTTGCTCCCGCTCAACAACAACCCACTTTTTTTCATCCAACCTGGCATCTCTGGATGGTTTATCGATTTTTGAAGCCAAATCTTTTAATCTTGTTATGGCCTCCGATTCCTTTAAGCCTCCTACAAGCTCATTCTCAAGAACAACATCTTTTTTTATGGTCTTTTCAAACCTGGTTTGTTCTGAGCTGCAGCTGCAAAGCAACACTATACTTATGAAGAAATAGAAAAACCATTGAATTCCTTTTCTTACTTTTTGTTGATTCATAATATCACCTCTAGTTCAACTTAGTATCAACATTTATCAGGATGAAAAAAGCAGGAGATTTAGACCTCCCGCTTCAGCACATCATCAATCTATCCATTCAGGTTCAATATCCGTTGCACCTTCTGAAAAGATGAATAACTTTTCAGTCATGCTCCCTCTTCTACCTCAATATCCGAGAACCGTTCTTCGGATTGCCATGGATAATATCCCGAAAGCAAAGCTGAGGATTGCTAGTACAATATTTGTGATAATCACATAATTCCCGGTTCCTCTGGCTCGTCTATTTGCAAGCAGTCCAAAAGTGATGCCTGCTACGGCAAAGTAGGGTGTAATGAGTAACGTCAACGCAGCAGATATCCATCCCAAAACAATAAATGTCTTCGGTGCAGCCAACAAGGCGCCGTCCCCGGGACCTCCGTCATGAATATTTCCATGGCGATCCATCGTATAATTATGAATCTGCGGGTTTGATTTCTCGATATTTGAAATATTGTTCTGATGCTCTCCTTTATCTTCACGATGGTTTGTATGATTAGAACCTCCACCGAAATTTTCGTCCATAAAAAACACCTCCACGTGATTAGTTTGGCTATCGGTTCGACGAATATTCGTCTCAAATTTTCGGAAAAACACTATAATCAGCATGAAAAAAGGACCTTCCATAGAAGATCCCAAACATTCACAATAATTCTATTCCAATACAACATTTTCCTTCTGCGCTGCAGCAAGGATATCACGCAGAACGCACAACAAGGCTCCGATCCCTAAAACCACAAAACAAAATGCAGCCAGGAAGGAGACTAATGAGACTATCACCCCGAAAAGCGGAATTTTTGATAAAAGGTCAAGAATAAAAAATCCTATGGTGATGATTGCCAATCCCGTACCGAACTTCATCAGTGTCGAATGCCTTTCTCCCTTGAGGACTAGATTTCCAAGCCACATGGATACCGGCATAGTAGAGAAATAGAATAACAAGGTATAGGTTAGAGCAACTACACATCCGAAAATCAACCCAACCGCCGGAGAGATCAATGCGATGGATAAAAGCATCAGCACTACAAAAGCGATCACAGACGCTAGGATTGCTATCATCGCGACAAGTCCGATTCCCACTGTATTCAATGGCCTTTTACCGATATAATATCCCTGTCGGGTAAACAGATTTGGAAATACTTTATACCCTATCGCAGCAATCGAGAAATACACTAAAGTTGTCAATATTAATCTTACAAACTTGCCCAAGTATCCCAGTGCAGTCTCGCTATCCTTTTTCTGAACCCGTGCGTTTGTTTCTTTCCATTCAATCGACTGGATTTTCGCCCCTTCTTTTATAGTCGCTTCCTGAATTCCCTGATAAGTAAGTTTTCCATGGATAACTGTATCCGGCATAATCAATAAATTGCTTTTTGAATTGCCTTCTTCCGCATCCAAATAAACTTCAACATTGCCAAGAAACTCGCCGTTCAGCGTTACTTTACCTCCATATATTCTGGAGTTTCCACTCACTTTCCCTTCGACATTGACTGTACCGCCGCCAACAAGAAGGTTCCGACCTACTTGAGAATTCTTCTTTAAATCAATGGTCCCAGCAAACACATTCAGATTCTTATCCACCATACCATTGACGATGATATTTCCAGATGCGCACCTGGCATCTCCAAGAACTTTGCCTTCCAGGTAAATATCGCTGGCGGCACTTAGAAAATCACCTTCCACAGTACCAACGGACGTCACCTTCCGTGCTGCTGAAAAGAAATCTCCTTTGACCGTCCCATCATTTCTAACCGTTTGCCCGGCCATAAATGCATCATCCTGAATGATTTCACCGCTGCTAACATTTTGAACACTAGAAGCAGCATAGGCAACCACGGAAGTCAATATCAGCACCACAAGAATGCCCATGACCAAAACACTTTTTTTACTTTTCCTCATCGTCAAATGCTCCCTTGATATCATAATCAAATGCAATATCAGAGTTTTTATTGTATGAATGATTCAGGGTCTTCTCCGTAAATATCGTTCCAAATTTCGTATCAATCAGAATTCCAATTCCCCAACCCCTAATCAGGAGATCAAGGGCGATATATACAAACAGGTAGGTGATAAATCCTATCTGAGGGATCAGCATCGTCAGGATGATTTTCAAAAGGCTCAAAACCGCCAATCCAGTTACAAATTCCAGATATACATTTAAATTTGCATTAAATACTTTTAGGATCTGTTTTCCAAAATAGATGCTGACAGCTACTTCTGCAATAATCATAAGAAGTAAATACAGGATGGGACCAACTACTACAATAGACAGCAGCATCATCAATATAAAGAACCCAAGCAATCCAAGGAGCCCTACGGCTATCTTTCTTCCTGTTCTTTCTTCTACTCTGTGAGAAATGTTGACTGCACGCTCTTTGAAAATTGCTATAATCACCAAACCAAGTATAAGCACCAAAAAGGCTAATACGATAATGGTAATTGCTCTGGCTACAAGAAGAAACGCTAAGTTGACTTTTACTTCCTGTCCGAATACTTTCGCGCCTGCGTCTTTGTCGATAGAACCGATCGCCACCAGATCCCCGTTTATAACAGCATTTCCGGTTAACTTCACTTTACCAAGAATGGCAACTACATCTCTGGAAGCATTGGCATTCAGAGTCATATCTCCCAATATGGCAACAATATCCCCATCCACCGGCTGATTCACTCTCACACTGCCGAAGATGGCAACAATATCTCCAGTTACGCTGCTTTGAACATCTACATCTCCAAATATTGAGACAATGCTCCCTACTGTACTCTTATCAACAATGATGTCCCCAAAAATACTTACCCGATCTCCATTGCTTACCACAGATGTACCATCGTCGGCCCATACAGCAAATGTAAAAACTGAGGACATCAATGAAACCATAAGGATAAACAATGTCAGAGCGATCTTTTTCATTTTATACTTCATCCCCCTGTCTCATGATGGTTGCAAACATTTTTTGTATGACAAAAAGCATGAATAGCAGGGCAATGAAGATATAATAATAGGTTTTTGTCAAAACAATGGCCACTTGAAGAAATACTCCTGTGATTCCAGTGAGCATGTTATAAAAGACCTTAAACAAGTTATACAAGGTAAACATGACCCCAGACCATGCATTCATGGAGTCTCCCAGCTTTTCAGCGGCCTCAAAGATTGTCAGACCGTTAAAGTTAATGGCTATAATCACTGCCAAAAGAATAAAAAGCAAACCTGTAATTCCATATAAAACAGTGAGTACGGTATCTGTTCTTTTCTTTCGTATCACTTCGAGAGAATAAATCTTTTCCATCACGTTCTCTTCAAAATCACGGGGAGGTTCTATTTCATTATACTGAAGGAATTCCATGACACTGCTCATGTTGTTGAAGTCTTCACTGCAGTTTTGACAGACCTTAAAGTGCTGCTTTAATTGCGCACTCTCTATATCATTCAGATCGCCGTCAAAGTACTTCATCGAAAAATCCTGCGCTTGTCTGCAATTCATAATACCTCCTCCTTTCCATCCGATAATTTTTCTCTTAACATCAGCCTTGCTCTATAAATTCTATTTTTCACTATGCTCATCGGTTCATTCAATATCTTACTGATCTCATCATAAGAAAGTCCGTTCTGATGAAACAGCATGATCGGGACTCTATATTTATCCTCCAAAGACTGAACTGCATCCCTAATCCGCTTATTCCGTTCCATCTTGATATACTTTGCTTCCGGTGTATCTACATTGCTGGAAACACCAGTGATCTCTTCGATTGGAACAAGTTCAACTTTCTTCTTTCGGTGAATGTCCAAACAAAGATTTGTTGCAATTCTTACCGACCAGGTAGAAAATTTGTACTCCGGGTTATATTGCCCCAATGACTTGTAAATACGAATAAAGACCTCCTGGGCTACATCGTTCACGTCCTGCTTGTCATTGATCATGTTATATACAACACCGTATATCAGCTTCTTGTATCTTGAAACCAAATCCGCAAAGGCTTGGTGATCTCCATCCAGAGTTTGTTTGATCAACTGAATGTCTGATGCTTCCAAAAATGTTTCACCTCCTTGGAGGAACATAAGCCAGCTCTTTCTATATACCTACCACGCTTCAACTTAGTGCTATCAGTTTTCACCCCAATATCAACCTATTAAAATAAAAACTTTTCTTTCCTTCAACCTTCTCAAACATACATTTATGATCACAGGAAATTGAATTTATTTTTAGTTACTTAGATTATGCTTTTGAAAATTCCTCTAATTACTAAGAATAATGAACTCTACCGTAAAAGCACAATTTTTATTTGAAATTTAATGATATATCAACACTAATTGATCCGTTTCATTATATTTTACGATTTTTATTCACTCATGTCTGAATTTAAATGAGGATTAGGACAAATTTACATAAATTCTTTGTCCATATTCAGGAGAGCATGGTATAATATAAGTATATATTATTATTTTGTAAATAAAAGATACTTTGATTTCCTAATAAACAATTTCTAAAACGGAGTGACTGCAATCATGATTGTTTTCAATGAAACCCGTAACAGATGCATTGCAAGTAAATGCTCCTTGGCTGACACCTTTGTCAAGCGGTTTATAGGGTTAATGGGCAAGAGTGAATTGCCTGATAATTATGGACTGATGATTTCACCCTGTAACTCAATTCATATGTTTTTTATGCGATTTCCCCTCGACATCATCTTTATAGACAAGGAAAACAAGGTTGTACATCAGGTTGAAAACATACTGCCATGGAAAGTGTCAAGAATTGTTCCCCAGGCTCGCAGTGCAATCGAACTTCCCGTTGGTACGATTCGTATCACTGAGACGACTTTAGGCGACCAATTGTCGATTATTTGACTTTTTCGGGGTAGTTTTTCTACATATTTTGGTGCATTTTGTAGATTTTTATCTACTTTTCACAGAATTTGATATAAATAATCTTCAGTTTTATACAAAGGTTTTCCATCAATAATGTAGAAGCAATACATATTAATCTTTTAGGAGGATTTTAAATGAAAGCATTAAGCTTCTTAAAATCAAAAGGCACCTCAATTCTTGGAAAAAAACCAGAAAATAGGATGCAAAAAAACAAGTGGCTGGGAAAGGCGATGGATATCTTAAAACATATCGTCAAGCTGAGCAGTTTTTTGCGGAATACAAAGATACAGACCCGACTTATGGTGTCTTTCCTTGTCTTAACAATTTTTCCATTGCTGATTACAGGCATGGTTTCCTATCAACGCTCCAGCAGTGCCGTTGAATCAAAAATAAAAGCCTATTCATCCGTACTGATGAAAGAGGTCGGTAACAACATTGAAATCCAGATGGACAAGTATATGAATGTTACCAATGAAATTATGCTGGACAAAGTCGTTCAGAGTAATCTTCCTGAATTCGCCAAAATGGATGACATTGATCGATTTGAAAAGGTCAGAGAAATTGAAGCATTGTTGTCTTCTCGCTGCGTATTCTTAAAAGGAGTATCTACGGTTGCAGTCGTAAGTTCAGATAGATTTAAATTCTTTTATGGTCAAACCATCGGTGTGGACGACACTTTCATGGATGGACTTATCAAAGAGCTTGAGGGATCTAAGGAAAAGTATCTGTGGACTTATAGAAAAATTGGGAACCTTGACAATGCTATATTTATTAAAGAAATCAAATCTACAAACTCAGCCACCGCTTTGGGATATATCGTTATGGCCGTTCAGCAAGACTTCATTTGCAACATGTATAGAGAATTGCAGCTTGGAGACAATTCACATATCTTTATTGTAAATAACAACGGTGTGATCGTATCCAGTAAAGATGCCAAAGAAATAGGTACCAAGGTATCGGACACCTCCTTAATGAAAAACTTATCCGCCAATCAGGGCTCATTTAATTCCGGCAGCACCCTTGCCGCTTATAACAAAATGAGCAACCTGAACTGGTTTATCGTTGGAAAAATCCCCTTTAACTATCTCTATTCTGAATCAAGAGATATTCGGTTTGTAATTACAATCATCATCGTGATTTGTATCTTATTTGCGCTCTTATTATCATTTATTATCTCTAGAAGTATTTCCGCTCCATTGATGAACCTTGTTAAATATATGAAGGAAGCGAAGGCAGGCAATCTGATCATTGATGTAAAGGATACCAAGACCGATGAAATCGCAGAAGTAACCAACAACTTCCATGATATGCTGTTTAATATCCGGAATTTGATTACTCAGGTTCACGGTTCTGCTCAAAACGTTTTAGTCAACTCGGATAGAATTGCATCAGCAGCTGATCAATCCTACCGCGTATCCGAACAAATGGCGGCAACCATTCTCCAGATAGCACAGGGTGCTTCCAGTCAGGCAGCGGATATCGCAGATGGCGTAAATAATATGGGCAACCTTTCTGAGGATATCAACAGCGTTGTCAACCACATGGATACTGTTACGAATGTAGTTAAAAACACCAAGGCAATGAGTAATCATATGCAAGACGCGGTCAATCTTCTAAACGATAAGGCACTTGAAACAAACCAAGTTTCAGAGAAAATTGTTAACGATATCTATAGCCTCAATGACTATATGAAAGAAATTAAAGGTATCATCAAGATGATCGTTGCCATTGCTGAGCAAACCAACCTGCTATCACTCAATGCAGCCATTGAAGCTGCAAGAGCCGGAGAAGCCGGGCGTGGCTTTGCAGTTGTTGCGGAAGAGGTTAGAAAGCTCGCAGACCAGTCCAAGGATGCAACGGTCACTATTAACAACATCATCAATAAAATTCAGGCTAAAACCGAGTTAACCGTACACGAAGCAGGCAACGCCAGCAGTATCATCAAGCAGCAAATGCAAGCTGTACACGAAGCAGATGATGCATTCAAAACGATTTTCAAAGCGATGGACAACATCTCCACTCGAATGGAAGAAGTATCTCTCTCCATCAACAAGATCGTAAGCTCAAAGAATAAGACCATGGAGATCATGGAAAACATCTCAGCTGTTTCCGAAGAAGCTGCCGCTACCGCCGAAGAAGTATCTGCAAGTACTCAGGAACAAATCAACAGCGCTGAAGATCTATCCAAATCCGCTAAGGAGCTCAGCGAGATGGCAGATGAACTTGATAAGGCGATTTCAATATTTAAAATTGAGTAATCAATAATTATACTTAGCTAAATAAATTCAAAAAGAAGTCCTTTTGGGACTTCTTTTTTTAGTGACTTTACCTATTTTTAAGTTAGGTTTATATAGTATTATGATATGCATTGTAAGGCAGAATATATTATCATTTTAACCCGCCTCCCCGGCCTTTCATTCAGAAAAGGTACTAGAGAAAAAATCTATAAATTGCCTTATATGGTACAATTCCATAATTAAGCTTCAAAGGAGTACTATTCCTGCCTTCCTCTGAGCTCAGGAGAGTACAAAAAGATGGGTGAAATTCTACACTGGATTTGAAAGCGCAAGTTGCAGGTAAGCTTTGAAAAAAAATATTCTCGAGAATACTACTTACGTACTTTGACTACTTTACATTGAAATACTTTATATCACTATTGTAGTTATCCGGTTAAATACCTGCAAATAATTTTGCACTTATATTCTCTTTATAAAATGGATTTCAATAAATTGTTCGGTAAAAACATACAAAAAAAATAACCGGTGAAATCACCGGTTATTTTATGGTTCTATACTAAACATTGGGGTAAGGAAAAAATAAATGAGGCACAATGCTTCAAATTCTTGTAAACTGAAGTTACCACACACCAATACACAAGAAGGAGAAACCATTATGCCTCATTCAGATTATATCTCAAAACTACTC
>JAOAAU010000150.1 GCA_026418695.1 Clostridia bacterium | reverse complement strand
AAGACGGGTTCTTCACACTGAAAGATGTGCGCTGTATAGGTGCATGCGGTCTGGCGCCGGTATTGATGGTGGACGGAAAAGTCTATGGACGTGTGAAGGAAGAGGATCTGGACGGAATCATTGAATCCTATCGTGCAAAGGGGAATAGGTAATGGGGAATAGGCAGAAAACTTGTATTTAAAGATAACAGATAAATACTTGCATCAAATAACCTGAAACAGTTGATAGAAAAATTATTTAATCAATAATAGAAGAAAAATGTTACATTAAGGACTCAGATTAGGTTCAGGACCTTTGTCTATAAAGCATTTTAAATTGTTAGGAGTTGGGCAAAGATGATTAAATCCTTGGATGACTTAAGAAAGATTCGCGAGGAGCATCAGAATAAGATTAATCTGCGGCAGCACAGTGAAAATGGAATGAATACCATAGAAGTTCTTGTAGGGATGGCTACTTGCGGGATTACAGCGGGAGCCAGGGAAACCCTGAATACCTTTGTTGAAGAACTGGGCAAACAGGGATTAAGCAATACTAAAGTTGTAACGGTAGGGTGTATCGGATATTGCCATTCGGAACCGACAGTTCAGATTAATGTTCCCGGAAAGGAACCTGTGCTTTATGGCAATGTAAAAAAGGAACGGGTGGGAGAAATTATCGAAAAGCACATCAAAGGCGGACAGCCGGTGGAAAATCTGGTGCTGCACATGAATTTTGAAAGGACGTAAACAGGAGGGGTGTTATGGCGGCAACACGAACAAATATAATGGTTTGCGGTGGTACGGGCTGTCTGGCCACTGAAAGTGAAAAAGTGATGAAGAACCTGGAACTCATTTTGAAGGCACGGGGGTATGACAAGGAAGCAACCATCATAAAAACAGGCTGCTTTGGCTTCTGTGAGCAGGGGCCGATTGTTAAAATCGAGCCGGATAATGTGTTTTATGTAAAAGTAGGTCCCAAGGATGCCAAGGATATCATCGATGAACATATCATCAAAGGCAGGAAGGTAGAACGGCTTTTATATGTAGAACCCACGGAAAAAGAGAGGATCAGGACGCAGCATGACATGCCGTTTTACAAGAAACAGCTCCGAATTGCGCTTCGGAACTGCGGGCTGGTCAATCCGGAGGATATTGAGGAATATATTGCACTCGGTGGATATGAAGCGCTTGGAAAATCCATTACCGAAATGACCAGAGATCAGGTGATTGATACTATCAAGCAATCAGGACTCCGGGGGCGTGGAGGCGGAGGATTTCCAACAGGATTGAAATGGGAAATCACAATGAAGCAAAACAGTGAAGTTAAATTCATTATATGCAATGCCGATGAGGGGGATCCGGGCGCGTTTATGGATCGAAGCATCCTTGAGGGGGATCCTCACAGCATCATTGAGGGAATGGCCATCGGCGCCTATGCCATCGGCGCCAATAAGGGACTGGTTTATATCCGCGCAGAGTATCCTCTGGCCATCGAAAGGCTTACGATTGCATTAAGACAGGCTAGAGATATGGGGCTGCTGGGAGAAAATATCTTTGGAACAGATTTTAGTTTTGATATTACCTTGAAATATGGTGCAGGAGCTTTCGTCTGCGGTGAAGAAACAGCACTGATCAATTCCTGCGAAGGAAAGCGGGGAGAACCCAATTATAAGCCGCCCTATCCGGCGGTAGAGGGGTATTGGGGCCATCCTACCTGTGTAAACAATGTTGAGACTTTTGCCAACATTGCACCGATTATTACGCACGGTGCCCAATGGTTTGCTTCCATTGGAACAGAAAAGAGCAAGGGAACCAAAGTATTCGCTCTGGCAGGCAAGATCAACAATGTAGGATTGGTTGAGGTGCCAATGGGAACGACTCTCCGGGAGATCATTTTTGAAATCGGCGGAGGAATCCAGGGCGGTAAAAAATTCAAAGCGGTACAAACCGGCGGCCCCTCAGGCGGGGTTATCACGGAGAAAGAACTGGATACTCCCATTGATTATGACAGTCTTTTGGGAATCGGCTCCATGATGGGATCCGGTGGAATGATTGTCATGGATGAAACCGATAACATGGTGAATATCGCAAAGTTTTATCTGGAATTTACCATGGACGAGTCTTGTGGTCGCTGTACCCCATGCCGTGTCGGGACCAAAAGGCTTTATGAACTGCTCAATAAAATCACCAGCGGAGAAGGAACCATGGCGGACATTGATGCATTAAAGCAGCTGGCCTATCTGGTGAAGGATGGATCTTTATGCGGATTGGGTCAGACAGCACCCAATCCGGTGATCAGTACCATGAAGCACTTCTGGGATGAATATATGGCTTTTGTTAAGGATGAGGATCACCCTCGAGGCGAGGGGCGGTATGTGGCCAAGAATAAAATCGGCGTCAGGACCTAAGGAGGTGGAAACATGGCAGGAGATCCAAAAGAACATGCGGATAAAAAACAAATTCATATAAAGATCAATCATCGGGACATGACCGTTCCTGAAGGGATTACCGTATTGGAAGCGGCTCACGAGGCAGGAGTACGAATTCCGACCTTATGCCACCTTGATTTGCATGACATCATGATGGTGAATAAGACAGCCTCTTGCAGGGTTTGCATGGTGGAACTGGTTGACTCCAAAACAAACCGCAATCGTATCGTCCCTTCCTGTGTGACTGCAGTCAGTGAGGGGATGGAAGTGCTTACAAGCACGCAGAGAGCAATCAATGCACGAAGGATGGCAGTTGAGCTTCTTTTATCCAACCATCCCAATGAGTGCTTTACCTGTCCTAAAAACAGAGAGTGCGAATTGCAAGCGCTGGCTGCAGAATTGTGTATCCGGCATATCCGCTGGGAGGGGGAAAGGATGGATTATCCCAAGGACACTACCAGTGATGCTATCGTGAAGGATTCGGACAAGTGCATATATTGCAGGCGATGCGAGACCATGTGCAATGAGGTGCAGACCTGTGGAATCTTATCCGGAATCAGCCGTGGCTTTGAAGCATTTGTAGGACCTGCTTTCAATATTCCCATGGTAGAATCCTCTTGTACATATTGCGGACAGTGTGTGCAGGTATGTCCTACGGCAGCTTTGACGGAAGTCTACCACGTAGACAAGGTTTGGGAGGCATTGAATGATCCTGACAAACATGTGGTGGTACAAACAGCTCCGGCAATTCGAGTGGCCCTGGGAGAAATATTTGATATGGAGCCTGGAACCATCGTGACTGGAAAGATGGTGACCGCATTAAAGCGCATGGGATTTAATGCGGTATTTGATACGGATTTTGGGGCGGATCTCTGTATTATGGAAGAGGCTTCAGAGTTGATTTATAGGATCAAGGAGAATAAAACGCTGCCCATGCTCACCAGCTGCTGCCCGGCCTGGGTGAAGTTCATAGAGCACCAGTTCCCTGAACTGCTTGAAGTGCCTTCTACCTGTAAGTCTCCCCATATCATGGTGGGAACGGTGATAAAGACTTACTATGCTGAAAAGAATGGCCTGGACCCGGATAATGTCGTGGTTGTTTCCATTATGCCCTGTATTGCCAAAAAAGCGGAAGCAAAGCGTCCGGAATTAACCAAAGACGCGCATAATAACGTGGATATTGTTGTGACTACCCGCGAATTGGGAAGAATGATCCGGGAAGCAGGGATCGACTTTGTAAACCTGCCGGATAGTGAATTTGACAGGCCGCTGGGGTTAACTACGGGTGCGTCCGTCATGTTTGGAACTTCCGGAGGAGTCATAGAAGCAGCGGTTCGTACAGCGGCTGAATGGATGACCGGACAAGAACTCGAGCAAGTAGAGTATGAACAACTCAGAGGATCGGATGGACTAAGAAAAGCAACTGTGAAAATCGGGGATAAGGAACTGCGGATAGGGATCGCCAGCGGGTTGGGCAATGCTCGTACTTTGCTGGAGGATATACGGGATGGAAAAGCGGAGTATGATGCCATCGAAATCATGGCTTGCCCCGGAGGGTGTATTGCCGGGGGCGGACAACCCTATCACCATGGAAACTACGAGATCATCAAGAAGCGGCAGGAAGCCATCTATCAGGAGGATAAAAACAAGCTGCTGAGAAAATCTCATAAAAACCCTGAGATACAAGATCTTTATAAGAATTATCTGGGTGAGCCTTTTGGGGATTTAGCTCATAAGTTACTTCATACACATTTTGAAGAGAGAGAAAGAATCTAAGATTAGATTAAGAACGTAGGGAGGCATTCTTGTAACTTAGGGGACAGTTCTGCACTTATTATCAACGACAATAAGTGCAGAACTGTCCCCTTGTTGCTCCTCTTGACCAAAAACAAACATGGCATTTTACCAGCAAAAAAAGACTGCTTACAATAAATTGGATCCCTGATATGTTTTCTTCGAGGCCAATTATGTTTATTTCCTTTATGATGATCTCATAAGGTCATAAACGTGATTTTCAGGGTGGAATATTATGGGGATACTGGGGAAATTCATATTAAGAAGTATTGCAGAGAAGAAGCTGCGCACGTTTCTAATTCTATTCTCTATTGCTGTAACAACAGCATTATTCTTTGCTTCCAACACTGTTTCCGATACGTTGAAGAGTATGAGCCTGGAACGGTTGAAGCAAATGGCAGGCAGTGCGGATATCGTCATAATTCCCGGGAAAGATTCCAATGCTCCCCCATACTTCAGCCTTTTAAAAGCAAAAAGCCTATCTGCGGATATGGAATATGCTATTGGAGCGATTCATAGTAAAGCGATCTATGAGATAAACTCCCGGGAGACGGTATACGCCGGAGTGGTTGGAATGGACCATGAAGATCTGATGTTTTTTAACCCGCCGGTATTTCTTGAAAAAGATCCTTTAAGTACTTTCGAAGGCAACAAGATTTATATCAGCAGCCATACTTCAACAAAATACCAGCTTCACACAGGAAATGAAGTTCAACTCCAAATCTCCGGGAAAAACAGAAAGTTTACGGTTGCCGGGATATGCAGTCCTCAAGGCCTTTTTGTGGATGAAAGCTCTGGTATGCTTTTGGTGATGCCAAAGAGAACTTTGGCAATGATTTGCGGACAAGGTGAGAAAGTCAACTCGATCTATATCAAGCTTAAGGATCGGAGTAATCTTGATACGTTGATTAAAAAGCTGGAAGCCGTCTATAGGGACTCCATCGTTAAAGAACCGATAACCAAGGAAGATATAAGAAGAGCGGTCTCCAACATGACGACGCCATTCAAAATGGTCATTCTGCTGGTCATCATCATCAGCATATTTATCATTTATACTTCCTTCAGAGTTATTATTCTTGAAAGGATTCCGGCCATCGGAACTTTTAGAAGCCTGGGAGCTACAAAAACTACAACGAGTGCCGTAATGATCATCGAAAGCATTGTTTACGGGACTATTGGTGGATTGACCGGCTGTCTTCTGGGAATTGGAGTGCTTTATGTCATGGCAGTAGTCAATGCTCCAGAGGGTGTAAAACGAGCAGATATTACCATCCACTTTTCTTTTCTTCAATTGAGTGCAGCACTTATGTTCGCTGTTGCATTATCCTTTATTAGTGCGTTGCTTCCCATCCTCAGTACGGGTAAACTTTCCATCAAAAATATCATCATGAATATACTTGAAAAAAACAAAGGAAAAGGGAATGGAGCTGTTTGGGCAGGTTTTGCCATGATGGCTGTTTCGATAACAGTACCTCTATTGCTGCCGGACATTCCATTGTTGATTCTGATTGTTGATAATATTTGCATGTGCCTTGCCTTGTTTTCTGTGATACTTCTTATCCCCTTTTTAACAGGAAAGGCTTGTATTCTCCTGGGAAAGTTATATCAGCAGGTTCTAGGGAATGAAGGAGGACTGGCGGCGAAAAATCTCATCGGCAACAGGAGCCTGATCAACAATATCACTCTGTTGGCCATTGGCATTTCCAGCATCCTGCTGATTAATACCATCAATAAGTCCATCAGTGACGAGGTTTTGAATGTATATGAAAAAAGCGTAAAGTTTGATATATCCATGTCCTGCAGTGAGGCAGACAGCAGATTTATCAACCAGCTTTCAAAGAGTACAGGGGTGGAAAAAGCCGCAGGAACTTATGAAATGTCTTCGGTTCTTGTTGAGAACAAAGACAAATATATTGGATACTTATATGGCATTGATCATGACAGCTATTTTGATTTCTGGAATATGGAGTTTACGGAAGCAGATAAAAAGAGGCTGGCACAATTAAGCTCCGGAAGGAATATTGTATTAACTAAAAATTTGAAAGACCTGCTGGAGGTGCAGGAGGGAGAGTTGATTACACTTGATCTTGGCAGCACCAAGCAGCAATACAAGGTGCTGTGCTTTGTCGATACCTTATGGATGAACGGAAACCTGGCGCTTGTTCCTGAAAAGTATATAAAAAAAGATGCGGGTTTTTTATATTTTACAAATATCTATATTAAAACCAGCCAGGAAGCAACCGCCGTGCAGAAGTCTCTGAAAAGAAAGTATCTCAATGAAATTCATGAGATTGTAACAAAGAATGAAATGCTTCAGCGCAATCAGGATGGCATTACAAGCATATTCATTATACTCAAGGGCTTTTCTCTGCTGGCTATGCTTATTGGAGTCATCGGTATCATCAATAATATCATGATCACGTTTATTGAAAGAAGACGTTCCTTTGCTATTTACCGGTCCATTGGGATGAGCAAAAGGCAATTAAAAAAAATTCTCATTATAGAATCAGCTACAACGGGATTTTTAGGAGGAGTATTGGGCATTTTGGCGGCGGCATTGATGATCATGATTATACCGAATGTTTTAAGTGCGATGATGGGCCCAATAACGATGCACTATTCCATTGGCGAATTTGCGGCCTATTTTATAGCAGCGATTGTGATCATGACTTCGGCATCATTGATTCCTGCCTTGAAATCTTCAAAGTTAAGCATTATCCATTCCATCAAATATGAATGATGAAAATGAGGACGACATTTACAACCTGGAAGCAATTTAATATAATGGCTTTAATAAACATGTGCAGAGAGTAGATCATGAGAGTCGGATTGATTTGCAGGGACAGCATTAAAAGAATAATAACCGAATTGTTCACCAGCAGGGAGATTCAGGCAGATGAAAACGCTGATATTTATGTTGTTGAAATAGGCAGTGAGCTCCCAAAGGACAAAGTATCCATCGTGTTTGATCTGAACAACATGGATCCTTTTATCGAGTTGCTCGACAAGCTTTGCAAACCTCTCGAAGATACGGCAGACACGATCATCGGCAAGTCTTCCGAGGATAAATACGAAATCATTTCTTATGATAAAATTCACTATTTTGAGGGAAGAGGCAATAACACGGTCTGTGTCACAGCATATTGTGAATATAAAGTCAAAGCGAAGCTCTATGAGCTTCAGGAACGACTGCCCCAAAACAGGTTTATTCGAGTCAGCAAATCCCTGATTGTGAACATTACCTGTGTCAGTCAGATCATTCCCTGGTTTGGAAGACGCTTTGTTCTAAGGTTTTGTGATAGCAAGAAGGAAGTGGAAGTTTCCCGAAGCTATGTAAAGAACTTTAAAAACTTTTTAGGCATATAAGGGGTATTGAATGAATCGATTGAAATTTTTTGTTGGATATTTATTGCTTGGATCCTTGGTCGGAGTGGTAATTGAGGTCGCTTCTGCGCTTATCCTCAGAGGGGGACAAATCTCTGTCAGAAGTATGCTTGCAGATATGCAAGCCAGTGTGCTTATCGGTACAGTAGCCATCCTATCGATGTTTTTTGTTTTTATAAAGCTTGGAAAAGGACTTTGGGTTGGGCTTGCTACCAACTTTATTCTTGAAGGGCTTTTAGTATTGGGGTATTACCTACGTGAGGTGAAGATGTCGTCTACCGAAGTGTTGCTTCATTATGTCGTTGTGTTGTGTGTGGCCGAGATCCTAAGCTCATTTCTGGTCATTGCATTCTATAAGCAAATGGCCATATGCAATGAAAAACTGGAACAAAAAAAGGAAGCCTTAAGAAAAAAATCTTAAAAAGCTGGCTGCGGTTAGCAGCTTATCGAAACACCTTCTGTAGATTCTTTGCAGGAGGTGTTTTAGTAAAGATCTAAGGTTAAATTTCACGATGCTCTAAAATCTTTATGAAATCTTTAAAAATTTATTTTAAAATAGATACTGGAAGGGCTTTTGAAGAGGTCGATATTATTCAATTCGAAGCAATATAGAGGGGGCGACGGACATGGCTGAAAAAATCCTGATTGTGGATGATGAAGAAGGAATGGTATCCTTCATCAAGGACTCGCTGATGACCGAGGGATACGAAATTCTTATTGCTACCGATGGTGAACAAGCCATCCAAAGAGCAATGCAGCATCCGGATTTGATCATTCTGGATATTATGATGCCTGGGAAAAACGGTTATGAGGTCTGTCAGGCCATTCGTGATGTCGTTTCCTGCCCTATCCTCTTTTTAAGTGCGCTCCAGAGTGAAACGGATAGGATTAAAGGTCTTGCACTGGGGGGCGACGATTATGTAATCAAACCTTTTAGCATGCGCGAACTGAAAATGAGAATTCAAGCCCATCTCCGCCGTGAAAAAAGGGCGGTCTCACTGGATAAAAAAACATACTTGAAGTTTGGGCGTCTTTCAATTGATCTAAAAGGACACGCAGTATATTTTAATGGTAAAGAGATCATCTTTACAAAGCGTGAGTTCGACATCATCGAGCTTTTGGCGCTTCACCCCGGAATGGTATTTTCAAAAGACCAGATTTATGAAAAAGTCTGGGGGTATGATGCCATGGGGGATTCCGCGGGTGTCGCAGAGCATATCAAAAAAATCCGGGCCAAGCTTAATGAAATGGATCCGGAAGTTGAATATATTTCAACTGTTTGGGGGGTAGGATACAAATGGGAAAGAGTAAAATGAAAAAGAGAATGACAATTCAGAAACAGTTTATTCGATCCTATCTACTGGGGTTGGTGTTTAGCATTATTGTAACACTTGTCGCAGCGGCTACCTTTTATGGAATATATCATTTGTTTACCGGCTTTCATTCCCTGGAACTGAAAAATGGGCAGATTTCAGAAATCATGGAGTTTGCGTATAAGAACAGTGATGCCATTACGCAAGGCAGGGAAAGCGAAGGACTGAAAGCACTGGCGCAAAAAGCCGGTGTTGAATACTATATTAAGGATATGTCCAATCGAGTATTGTACCATTCGGGGAGAACAAGTAAAAAAATAAATCAGAGTGGATATTTATTTGATTTGAAGCAGGAAATAAGAAGCAATGCATCAGATGCTTCGTCCATTATGGTCCCTTTATTGAATGGGGCTACTGGAAAAGTAGGCCATATTCTGGTGCTGACACAAAGTCATACGGCCAATACTGAGTGGCTGATTTTTGTTGATCTGTTCATACCGATTACATCTTTTGCAGCGTTCATTTTTTTCTTTTCAAGAAGATTCAGTCAGAAGATCAAAAAGCCTTTGAATGAGCTGATGGGGGCAGTAGACAAGATCAAATCCAGAGATCTGGATTTTACCATTACCAATGCTCAGGAGGATGAGATCGGTGATTTGGCCAGGGCCTTTGAAGAAATGAGAGGAAATCTGCAAAGCTCACTTTTGAGAGAATGGCAGCTGGAGCAGGATCGCCGGGATATGGTCGCAGCCATCACTCATGACTTGCGAACTCCTCTAGCCATCATCCAAGGACATGTGGAAGGACTTCAGGATGGAATGAAAGAGAATAAGGAAAAACGGGATGCATACCTTCAGATTATTGAGCAAAATACTGAGCGTGCCAGAAGGCTTCTGGAAGAAATGAATTCGCTTTCAGAAATCGATAGTACCGGATTCAAATTGAATATGGCAGATGTAAATATTCACAGCTTTTTGGAACATAAATTGAACGAACTAGCAGTTTTAGCCCAAAAGAAAGAGATTTCAATTGAAAGTACTGTCAATGACAGTAGAACCGAGCAAAAAAAGGTTCGCATGGACTCCGGCAGGCTGTCGCAAGTTTTAGATAACCTTGTAGGGAACAGCATTCGGTTCACTCCGCAAGGCGGGACGATCAAGATAGATGTAAAGATAGAAGACAATAGGGTTCTTTTTAAAGTATGTGATTCAGGACAGGGCTTTTCTGAAAAAGATCTGGTACATTTGTTCAAGAAGTTTTATAAAGGGGACACATCCCGCTCTAAGGAAAAAGGGCATTCCGGACTGGGATTATATATTGCAAGATCCATCATTGAAAAGCACGGCGGAGAAATCAGGGCATCGAATTTGACGTCCGGGGGAGCCTGCATAGAATTCTTTATTTGCATTTAAATATTGTTGCACAGGGGAATACCGATGAGAAGACTATTACCACCAACGTTGTTATTCATGTGTTTAGGCATGATGTGCCTATTGCATTTTGCGCTGCCGTTTACGGATGTGATACCCTTTCCTTTGAATTTATCAGGAATCATTGTCTTAATATTGGGAGGTGCAGTTACCGTTGCTGGATCCAATAAATTCAGGAGGGTCGGCACTACGGAAATGACTTTCGATGAACCGGGGTTGTTGGTGCAAGACGGGATTTACAACATTACCAGGAATCCAATGTATTTGGGATTTGTACTTTTTCTTCTGGGGATATGGGTGATTATGGGGAGCTTGTCCCCTTTGGTTGTTGTAGTATGTTTTGCTGTTATTACAGATCGTTGGTATATTAGGTTTGAGGAAGAGATGTTAATGAAGAAATTCGGAGAGAAGTATCTGTCTTATAAAACGAAAGTCCGTAGATGGATTTAAGCTGAAGAATAAAAGCAAAAGACTTTTGAAGTATTCTTAACTGAAGGACCGGAATAAGATTTGCAGCCTGCTTTTTTGAAGGGGACAGTTCTGCACAAATTGCAATTATCGGCAATTTGTGCAGAACTGTCCCCTTCCCTTTTTCTTTATTAATAAAAAGTGCAGAACCGTCCCCGGAATTTAAAAATAATCTTTTTCTTTATAAAGTCTTTAAAATTGCTCCTTAGAATTGAAATAGAAGGGTTGATTTTCTGTCTATCTTTATTAACCATATAGAATCAATTTTACGGGAGGATTTGAAATGATTAGTTTAAAAGGAATCGAAAAGATCTATAAGAATGGAAGTATTGAGTATCCGGTATTAAAGAATGTTTCGCTTGAAATTGGTCAGGGTGAGTTTGTCATCATCATGGGGAAATCAGGAAGCGGTAAATCTACGCTGCTAAACATCCTCACCGGCGTCGACAAACCGACAAAAGGAGAAGTTGTTATTGATAAAACCAACATTGGAAACTACGATGAGGGAAAAATAGCAGAGTGGCGAGGGGGCAACCTGGGGATCATCTTCCAGTTCTTTCAGCTGATACCGACCTTGTCTGTTCTTGAAAATATTTTACTTCCGATGGATCTGGTGAAAAAGATTCCTTCAAAAGACAGGATGAGCAGGGCTATGCAATTATTAAAAAAAGTAGGGCTGGTGGACCATGCTTATAAAATGCCAAGCGCTCTTTCCGGAGGAGAACAGCAGAGAGTAGCCATTGCGAGGGCATTAGCCAATGATGTACAGCTGATTGTAGCGGATGAACCAACAGGAAACCTGGATTCGAAAAATGCGGAAATTATTTTTGAGTTGTTCAACAAGTTGAAAAAAGAGGGAAAAACCGTGATTATGGTTACCCACGAGCGGGAGATGATCAAAGGGGCCGGCAGAAAGATCCTCTTAAAAGACGGTGAGATTGTTGAGGATACACTCGTTGAGAAGGAGGCGAAAGTTGGATGAAGAGACTATTGATCAAAGTAATTCGTGATTTGTTTCAGGACAAATTTAGAGCAGTATTGTCACTCATGGCAATGATCATCGGCATGACGTCCTTTGGGGTTATTCTGTTCTCCTATAACACAATAAGCAGAGAAATTGTTAATGTATTTGCGTCGATAAACCCATCTTCGGCAGATGTGGTCGTAGATAGAATTGATGAGAAACTGATTTCATTAACGAAGGAGTTCAAGGGAATCAGTGACTTTGAGGAAAAAGCGTTTTACGAACTGCGAATGAAAGTAGGAGAAAATGAATGGAAAACTCTGCACTTATTTGCGGTAAAGGATTTTGAACAAATGAAGATCAATAAAGTAAGCAGCCTCGAAGGAAGTTTCCGGCCGGGAAAGAATGAGGTCTTGATTGAACGGGACGCCTTGGGAGTAGGTAAGATCTCATTGGGCCAAACGATCTCCATTAGCTTTCCGGATTCTAGCCTTCGGGAGTTTAAGGTTACAGGAATTGTGAATGATATTGCATTGCACCCTGCTTCAATTCATAATACAGTCTATGCCTATGTTTCGTACGAGACGCTGGCTGACCTTGGACTAAAAGGAAACCGGTTGGATTTTATCGCTTCAGGAAATAAGTTCGACAGGTCCAATATTTTATCAGCGGGCAATGATTACATGAAACTTCTGGAGAAAAACGGATACGTTTTGAAAAGCTTCAATGTGATGGGTAAGCCTGGAAGAAGCCCCCATCTGGATGAATATGATTCAATTCTTCTTATCCTCCAAATTTTCTCTATCGCAGCATTCCTTTTTGGATGCACGATCATTAGCAGCCTCCTTTCTACCATTTTGTCAAACCAAATTCGTCAGATTGGAGTATTAAAAGCAATCGGAGGCAAAACGGGAAACATCTTTACAGTATATATGCTTTCGATCTCCGTTCTAATTTTGGTTGCAGTTGCGATTTCACTTCCATTATCTCTATTTGCTTCTCAAAAATTATCCATACTTTTAATGCGGTTAGGCAATATGCAGCTGCCGGATGGGACTATTCCCGGAAGCTTAATATTAGTATTCTGTGTGTTGGGCATCGTTGTTCCGGTTTTAGTAGCCTTCTTTCCGATAAGGCGAGGAATCAGCACAACGGTTAAAGAAGCCATCAATGATTATGGCGTTCAACAGTCTGGAAAGATAAGCACAGGATTCTCATGTTGGAGTAACAATATCAAACTCTTTTCCAGACCTATACTTCTTTCAATTAGAAATGCTGTGAGACGCAAAGGCCGATTCTACTTGAATATGGCCACCTTAACCCTGGGAGGAGTACTTTTTGTTGCAGTCATTACTTCGATGATGTCCATACAATACACGGTTTCAAAAGACATGGAAAGAATCAAGTATGATTACCAAATGAGCATCAATGCCGGTACCCGTGAAGATAAGATCAAGGATGCGATCAGCGATATTCCAGAGGTGCTTAATTACGAAATATGGGGGCGTACAGGCGGGAAACTGGTGTATAGGGACGGACAGGTTGGAAATCTTTATCCGATCATGGCACCTTCTTTCGATACCAAAGTTTTTATGCCTGAGGTATTGGAAGGCAGATGGCTGCAAGAAGGAGATACGAATGAAATTGTTGTAGGCTATAGATTCCTCGGAGCTGAACAGGAATACAAACTGGGGGATATCCTCTCCTTTAAAATTGGTAATGCGACGGTTGAATTCAGAATTGTAGGCACCATCAAGGAATACGGAAGCCCTGCTATCTATTTAAATAGAAAGGGATATGAGCAATTCGTCCAGGAAGACATAAGAATGAGCAGCATCAAACTGATGACTCAATCCGGTAATACTAGAAGGTCGACCATTTACCACAAAATTGAACATGAGCTTGCTGAGCATGGTATAACAGTCCTGCAAAGTGAAAGTAAAACAGATCAGTATTGGATTTTGCTGGGCCATTTTATGGTCATTATCACTACTTTTGCGATAGTTTCAATAATGGTTGTCATTGTTGCAGCCTTTGGGTTAACTTCTACCATGAGTATTCAGGTTTTTGAAAGGACGAGAGAGATTGGCATCATGAAAGCCATGGGGGCCTCTCCAAAGCAAATCAGGAGAATCGTCACGGCGGAAAGTGTTTTTATTGCTGTCTCAAGCTGGATTGCTTCCATTGTAATCGGTATACCCACAGGCGCTCTAGGAGCTTATGTCATGGGGAACCTAACCATCCGGATGCCCCTGAATATCAACTATTCATCCTTTTTTAGTTCCTGTGTGTTCTGGCTGGTTCTTATCCTTATGATCGGTTATTATGCCAGCAGGACTGCTTCTAAGAGGGCTTCTAAAATGTGTATTAAGGAAACCCTTGCATTTGAATAATTCAGAACAATGATTTGGATTGGGACGAATCTGACCAAGTATTATGTTTATGGGATGGTTAACGGAAAATGATGAGAAATAGATTGATTTTATGGATGAAAGTTATTATTCAGGTGATTTGTCTGGTTGTTTTTACGGAGCTTTTTGTCAGCGCTTTTAACGGTATTGGAAGGATCTATGGATTGATTTTGGACCAGGATTATAATTTAAGCAAGATTGGGATGTTCTTAACGCCGGTATTGCTCCTGACAATCATCAGCATCTTGTTTGGAAGGTTTTTTTGTGGGTGGCTGTGTGCTTTCGGTGCCATCAATGATTTTATCTTTTACATATCAAAGAAGGTAGTTAAACGGAGATTTTTATTGCCGCAAAAACTTGATACGAGGTTGAGGTATTTGAAATATTTTAGTCTTCTTATAATCATCCTCTTCGCATGGACGTTTGAGGCAATACCGGTGGAGGAATATAGCCCATGGACTGCTTTTGAAGAGATGGATCCAACCTTGGGGGTGATTTTTAATAAACCGATGGCGTTTATTCTATTAGTATTAATTCTAATAGGTGCAATGCTCATTGAAAGATTTTTTTGCAGATATCTTTGCCCACTGGGAGCCATTCAGGCAGTTTTATCCGGAATCAACCTGTCAAGGATCAGAAAGTCAAGGACAGAGTGTACTGGATGTAAGTCCTGTAGTTCAAACTGTCCTATGGGGATCACTTCGGATAGCACGGGGATGGTTAAAAACACTGAATGCATCCGCTGCATGCAATGTGCAGAAAGCTGCTCAGGAAAGAATATGAAAGTCTACTTTTTGAATAATAAATTCAGCAGCTTATTATTTTGTACGACGGCCATCGGAACTTTTATAATTCTTAGTCTTCCTCTTGGAACCTGGGGGCCAGCAACTCCGGAACAGCAACGGAATGCTGTGGAATCCACTGAGCTAGTATCGACGGAAAAGGTTATTGCTAAGGATTCATCCAAAAGCAAAACAGATAAAAAATTCCGGGATGGAGTGTACCAGGGTACGGCAAGAGGTAGACGACCCGGATTGACCGTTTCTGTGACCATAAAAGAGGACCGCATTGAAAAAATAGAAGTAGTTTCACACAGGGAGTCCAAAGGCTACTTTGAGACGCCTGTTAAGGTAATTCCGAATGAAATTGTTTCTTCCCAATCCACAGAGGTGGATGCAGTTTCAGGTGCAACCCGTACAAGCGATGGAATTATGAATGCCGTGAAGGATGCACTGAAAAAAGCGAAGGTTCCTTAATGAATTGGGGACAGTTCTGCACAAAGATGCAAAAAGTGCAGAACTGTTCCCGTTAATTGTTATAGTTACAGAAAAATTATGATTGTTAACAAGAAAGGTTCTTTCCGAAAATTTTACCCCATTAATACTATCTATCTTTATAAATTCTTTAAGATTTGGTTTTATCATTTGGATAGAGGGTTAAACAATCATAATTGGAGGTTTTCGATATGAAAGTATTGGAAGGGAAAAGAGCAGTAATAACAGGAGGGAGTGATGGTATAGGATATGCTATTGCAAAGGCTTTCGCTGAGAATGGTGCAGATCTTTTGCTGATTGCCAGAAACCAGGAGAAGCTGGAGAATGCTGCGAGAGATTTATCTGCTTATGAAAGCAAAGTAGAGGTGCTGTCTCACGATTTATCAAATACGGAATCTATTGATAGCTTAATAGAAAAGGTCAGCAATGTATTTCCCGACATAAACATACTTGTTAATAATGCGGGAGGGGCAGAGTTTATTCCTTTCGAACGCGTAAGTCCTCAGCAATACGACAAGCTGTTTGACTTGAATGTAAAAGCGGCATTTCTATTGACGCAGGGATTGCTTCCCTCTCTGAAAGAAAATAAGGGCAGCATCATCAATATTTCTTCGTTTCATGCACAGAGAGTAATGCCTGGCTATCCTTCGACAGTCTATTCCATGGCCAAAGCTGCGGTAAATGCATTTACAAAGGCTCTTGCTTATGAAATTGGTCCTTTAGGGGTGCGGGTGAATGCGATTGCTCCCGGAAATGTAAGTACAACCAAAGTAAAAGCGGCGATGGCTAATGTTCCGGAACAAGCAAAGCTAAAGATGCAGGAGATGATCAAAGGTATTTATCCCCTGGGACGGATCGGCAATGCAGAAGAGATTGGCGGTGTTGCCGTGTATCTGGCCTCGGAACAAGCATCTTGGGTGACAGGAAGTATCTTTAATATTGATGGTGGCTTGACTACGAATTAGAAATAGGGGACGTTTCTGCACAAATTAGCAAAGGGGCAAGACTTGGGGATGGTTTCTGCATACAAGTACAATAAGTAGAAAGCTGTCCTCTATGTTCTGTCCCTTGTTTTTTGATATTGTTGTCAAAAAGTGCAGAAACGTCCCCTATCATGTTTTCAGGAATCAACAAAATTGCTTGCGAAACTGTACAAATGTTCCCAAAATGATTTTTTCTTTATAAATTCTTTAAAATTACCCGCTAAAATTAATTTATAGGGTTTGAACCCGAAAGAATTATTGTTTGGAGGTTAACTCACATGACTACAGTAAATGAGATTAAAACAGTAAAAAGGACCTTTTGGGGAGCAGCAGCTTTTTACTTCCTGATTGCTTTTGAATTTTGCTACATGGCAAGCCCCTTTGCGATATATTTTTATTCAGTCTACAGGCCAATACTGAATTTTTTCAACGACTCACCGTTGCTTTCAGGTCTGATTACCTATTTCATGCCGCACTTCACTACCACTTCCTCCAGTCTTATCAATGCTCATAATATCGTTGGCGGGATTCTTGCAGTACTTGGTTTTCTTGGATTTTGTATTGGGGCTTGTCAGGTTTATTATCACAAACTTGCTAGAAAAGGAGCAGTAACGGGCGGAATCTATAATTTCATCCGTCATCCCCAGTATGCCTGCTTCATTATTTGCAGCTTCGGATTGCTCCTGTTATGGCCAAGATATATTGTGCTGATTATGTTTGTTACCATGCTTTTTGCTTACTACCTGCTGGCAAAAGCAGAGGAGAAAGAATGTGAGGAAAAGTTCGGTCAATCATATATCGATTATAAGAATAAAACCGGAATGTTCTTTCCTGTTAAACTGCCTAAGGCTGCTAAACTGACAGCGATGCCAAAATCGCGGAGGTTCGCTTTGAGTTTTGGAATATATCTTATCACCCTGGCAGTGTCAGTAAGCATAGCTATTGGGTTGAATAACCTTACCTTAGACAGTTTGTATACCGTGTATCAGGACAATTCCGTCAATCTTTCCATCAGTGCGATTGAGCAAAGCAAACTTGAGAGAATCATTAACACGGCACTCTCCGATAAAGAAGTAAACGCCAGAATTGAAAAAACCGGAGTCAACCCTCAAACGAAGTTCTTGAACTATGTACTTCCGAGCGATTGGTACGCGGCTGAGATCCCGATGAATGGAGTTTTATACAGAGCCGGACATAGGATGCCCGCGGATTATGACCGGAATTCATATAAAATTATCTTTACGAAAGCAGATATTCGGGGAAACAAAGAGATTTCAAGCAGGGAGATACTTCAAAACATTACCGGAAGAGAGCCCATCATTGAAGTTTGGGTGAATGT
>JAOAAU010000132.1 GCA_026418695.1 Clostridia bacterium | reverse complement strand
TTCGGTTTCATAAACATTCCTTTCATTTGATTTTGTAAAATCGTACCATACAAGAAGACGGAAAGTCAATTTTTACTAATAAGGAATCCATTTAAAATATAGATATAGGTATAAACCATCCTCGAATGCAAAAACTAGCTAAAGACAATCAGATAAGAGGAGATCGAAATGACAGAATCATTGCACGGAACACAAGTTATGTATTGGAATCAATCCTACCAGCGTTGGGCGGCTCAAGAATTGTTTTCCTTTGGCTGGTTTTTTAATATTGTTTTTTTAATCGTCCTCTACACTGTATGGATTAAGATTGTGGATAAACGTAGAATAAAAGAACTTCTATTGTTTGGTTCATTTATATCCGTTGCAGCTGGGTTTGTAGATGTTATTGCAGTATCCTCGGGATTATGGGAGTATAAGATTCGACTCTTTCCCATCAATCCGGCCACTTTCCCCTTTGATTATACCGTAGTGCCTATTTTTTATATGATCGTAATGCAGTATACATCCTCTTGGCGCGGGTATCTGATAGGATCTTTGCTGGCGGCAGGGGTATTCGCATTTGTGATTTCCCCGATCTATATTAACCTTGGAATCAAGCAGTACCATAATTTCAACTACTTTTATATGTTTCTGCTTGTTTTTGGAGTGACTACTTTCATTAAAACGGTGTACAATTGGTTAACAAAGATTGAGTTTAAAAACGCCCGGTATTAGCCATTCCTTGATTTGTGTCCAACATAAGCGTACATATTAATGCTATAGAAGTATTCTCCTCTGAGAGCAAGTTCTTCTAATTGATTACGGAATGCATCAAATTCGTCTTTGTCAAGTATTTGGTTATCTACAAGCATTGCAATTTCATCGTTTAAAACGGAATATCCTTTGAAGCCTTCCCTATATTCGGTTTCAAGAAGAACATGAGAAAAAACCTTCCCAATAAACAACCCGGATCCATTAAAAACACCATGAAGCCTGCGGCCCATCCAGGCGTCACAACTGTTCATCCAGGGCTGCTGCCAGTCGTTATAAGCAGCAATCACTTTTCTAAAAAGGGTTTTATCGATGGCGTTATAAATCTGGGTATCCCAGTCGAAATGTGCCATAATGCAAATGCCATCCGGCTTCAGGACTCTATGAATCTCCTTTAATAGACCGGGTTTGTTATTAATGCACTCCAGTACATTGCAGCTGAAAATCACATCCATGGATTCGTCCTCAAAATCCAATCCATTTTCAACATCGCCAATATTGAATTGATACCTTTGATCCTCCTGTATTAGAGATTGTGCAGCGTCAATGACCTTCGCCATATTATCAATTCCGTAAAGTTTTGAATCTATACTGGCCCTTTTCCCTGCCTCGATTAAATAAACTCCCCTTCCGCAGCCGATATCCAAGAAAGTCTTTGCTTTATCGAAATCAATTTTGGATAGTAAAAATTCTGTAATACCCTCACGATGATACATTGTCGTTCCCCCTTACTATTAAAGAAAGGTCCATACGCATTAAAAATTGGCTGAATCTTATTTAGTAATCAATGGCCTTTTGGCCTTTCACCATGCTTTTGCTTTGTTCAGAAAGCTCTTTCCCGCCAAGTTCACTCAGAATACTTAAAAAGTCGTTTGTAGAAATAGGATTTCCATGGTCGTACATCATTTTCCATGCTTGATCCAGGGATTTGTTTTGTTTTTCAAGTTCCTGATCCAGGTAACGGGCAACCAGGGCACCTCCATAATAAACGATGTCATTGTCCTTTTCTGAGCCCTTTCCTACGGACAATCTCTTAGAGGAATCGATCAGCTGAAACATCTTGGTTTCACTATGTCTTAAAAGTTTTGACCTGAATTTTCTATATTCCCTGGATGCTTCCGCATCACTCATTAATCCAGCTTTGAGAAGAGTTTTTACTTCATAGTACATTGTAAAGCCTTCTTTGATCCAATTGGCATCTGTGGTGGTATCGATGGTTTCCCCGTTCCACCAGTGAAAAATTTCATGGGTCATGGTGAGCGTGGAGTTATCAACGATTAGACTGTTGGCTCCGGCAGCTCCTCCGTAGATCGGTTCGTTGGGGAGTATGGTGATCGCTCTTGTATGTGCCTTGTTTACTGGCTGAATTCCGACGAGTTTTTGTATTTCATTTAGAATGACCGGTACTTGCTCAGCAAACTTACTTTGCTCCTGCTTGTCAAAGCCGTTGAAAACTGCCAGAGAATAGGGTGTCTCAATAGGATTTCCCTTATTGAGAGTGAATCTCCCAAAGCCAAAGTAAGCATTTCTCAGACCTGAGATCGGAATATCTCCTTGATCCTCTTCCCAGGGGGAGTTCACTACCCATTCCGAAGGAATAAAAAATTTCAGTGTCGCCATTCCTGCGTTTTTATCAGAAGAATTCAGCCTTCTGATCATTGAAACGGCATCCTTGAAGGTAATGGGAGTATAGAGTATATTCATGGACCTTAGATATCCAAAACCGGGATTGATGTAGCTGATCATTTTGTTGCCCTTTTTGCAGTTACCATCAATGGTATAGGTGATTTCCACCGGGTCATTTCCAAAGCCGATCCAAACCGTTTTAATATCCTTTAACCCCGATAAAGTCTGCCACATGGGAAGCGTTTTATTTCCACGCTTTACTTCGATTTTCCTGATTCGGGATACGTCTCCCTCATTTGGATCGCGTAAGAAAAAATGCATGTATGGTTTGTTCCCTGACAATATAACCATTTTTACATCTACTTCACTGTTGGAGGGATTCCGAACAGCAACATCGTAATGAATTTGTACATTTTTATTTGAAAACCCCAAGTACAGGTAGGTAAAGAATCCTATAAAAACAGCCAAAAACACGAAGATGGATAACCCTAATTTTCGAAACATGATCCCTCCATTGATTTAAAATATAAATCTTATGTGTTCTTTTTCCTAAATGAAAAAGAATAATTAACGTTTTTCATTCCTTCTTAAAATCAAGCGCTGTATCGGAATATACAAGACTAGCAATACCAAAAAAATCAAAAGGCTGAGTGTGTTATAGATTGAATCCCATAATACATTTAGTAATCCCGGACCGCCCCTATTACCCGCAAAAACAGTGGTAGGTCCGTCTGCACCTCCAATAATTCCAATACTGGCAGGTGAATGATTCAGTTGGAATATTGCTGTGATCATATATACAGCCAATGAAAGGATTGCGGATACTGTAAGATGCTTCGTAAAACTCCAGTCTTTGAAAAAGTGTTTCATGCTTCCTGCCTTTCATTAATTATATTTACGGATATACCGCTATTTTGTATGAAGCGCATTATTTCCTTCCCCAATAGGTATCACTGTAAAGCTGCCATACTTTTTCACCCTTCTTGTTAAACGCATATAATTGATGGTATTCCTGATGAGAATCAAAGTATTTCATGTAATATGCAACAAATCTGCATTTACCTACATTGTAGATCGGAACAATATATTTTTCTGACTTATTTTCTAAGGTGAAGCTGCAGACATCGGGGTCCAAAATCTCAAAAACTTCATAATCGCCATTTCCCCAAGCTTTAATTTTTTCATCCGGTTTTTCCTGAATAGTTTTATCTTCTGGATTTGAATTCATATGGGTACTCTCAACAAACCTCCATTCCCTGTTCTGCAATTCTGAACGTATTGATTCAACAATTCGAAAACCTTCCTTATATTTAACACCCTTTACCTCGATTTTATCTCTTCCATCCAGGCTGAGGATTGTAAATAAAGGATTTTGAATAGAGGGATCGGAATACACCATAAAGTTTTGTGCTCCTGCCTTAAATAAAGGATTTCCATCACTTGATGACGTTTCAGGTGAATTCCTGGAATTCACTAACTTTTGCTTTTCAACATTAATCAGCTCTTCTTTATTGCTGCCATCTTTTTTCATTCTTTTGAGGATATTACCGTTATCCTCAAAATAGATCCATTCCCCAGAGATACACATCGCTGTTGCGTGGACCTGGCAAAGCTGAGAATTATCTGATCCGTCCGGCCTCATTCTATAGATTCCATCCCGTTCCAACAGGTAATACAGCCACCCTTCAGATTCATTCAAAATGCGTAAATTCCAGGCATTCAAGTCTTCTCGGGAATTTACAATTTTATTACTGCCATCCAGGTTTACACTGACGAGCTTAGAATCTTTTCCACGCAGAAAGTAAATCCTATCCTTGGTGAACCAGTAACGGCTGATGCTGCTTTCATCCGATATGCGAATATTGGAACCATTCTTATGATTTATTCTATAGATCCAAGAATTGACTGCATGATTCGTTATCAAGCTTTCATCTGTTTGCTGATAAAAAATCCAATCTTTCAATGCTTTTATATTATTGGAGTCCTTATCATTCAGCTCTTTTCCGTCACTTCCGTTGATTTTTATTTTTTGGAGTCTTCCATCTTCTGAGTAGTCAGAAAAGTATATTGAATCTCCCACAATATCAAAAAAGGTTGGATGTGAGTCACTTAGTTTCATCAATTCCGTTCCGTCTGTTTTCATCCGATAAAGCTTGAAATTATCACTTCTATTACTAAAATAAATCCAATCTTTGTATACCTTAAATTGATAGCATGTGAAATCCGTCAGTTTTTGTTTGCTGCTTCCATCAGCCTTTATTCTATAAAGATTTGATTTTTCATCTAGATTATCGTAATAAATCCATTCATCAACCTTTATAATTTCGCCAACAGGACTTTCAGTCACCCTTTGCAGATCACTGCCATCGAGCCTGATCTTATTTAGCCTCCCTTTGTCCAGGGGATTTATATAATAAATCCAACCATCCTCGATCAAACCTTGGCTTGATTTGTATATATTATCAAGCCGTATAGAATCGGACTTATCATTATCAGTAAACAAAAGCATCCCAAAGAAAGCTGCTCCAATAATTACTGCCAGCAGCAAAATGAGGGAAAAAATCCAATATCTTTTCAGGATGCTTGCCACCATTTTCGTATGAGTGCTGGGACATTCCTTAATAATTTCTTCCTGATGAGCTTTCATATCTAACCTCTATCCTTTTATTTTATCTTTCATTCAATGCGATGAATACAAAATCAACAAAAAGGATCGTTTTCTTTATCACTGTTCCAGAGATACTCTATTCCCTTGGTGACTCTCTCCGCAACTTCTTTTCCCAGGGTATCGCTAACAAACCCCAAAGTCATATCCATTCCGGCAGAAACTCCTGAAGAGGTATAATATTTCCCATTAACCACCCATCTTGCTTTTCTTATCCAATTTACATCCTTGTCCTGCTCAACAACCCAATCAAACGCCATTTTATTGGTTGTAGCCTTAAGGCCTTTAATCAAGCCTGTTTTAGCCAGCAATGCAGAACCTGTGCATACCGTGAGCACATATTGGGCCTTTTCGGATAAAGCTTTAATATTTTGAATAAACTTTTGGTTATTGACTTCATTTCTAGTTCCAAAACCACCGGGGATTAGTATAATTCCCGCTTCTTCAATGCTCGATATAGGTTGTGTATGTACTTTAACATTTTGACTGCTTGTAATCATTCCGCCTGATAAAGAATAAAACTCAATCTCATATTTCTTTTCCATAAATTTATTGATGGTGCCGACGACTTCTACCGGACCGAAAGCATCGATGGTTTCAAAACAGTCAAATAAAATGACGTTAAATTTCAATGACGATTCCCCCTTGATCTAGCCTTTAAACTACCTAGCTATGAGCGAGTTATAGAATTTGGATTAGAACAACTCAACTCTCTCATTATGAATTAAGTATCCAACCCTTAATCACAGCGATCTGAAAAAGGACTTTAAGTTTTCCTTAACCTCCGGAGAAAGAAACTTATCCCTGGTGCCTTGTACCGCACCTTCCAAGCCATACAGCATGTGAATGCAAGCGGTTGGATCAATCGCTCTGATCCGTAAGAAGGCCTCTTTACTGCCAATCTCTTTCAGCTGCTCAGGACTATCGATTCCAACTTCAAGCAATTTTCGTTCCGTCACTTTGCTGATGTTTGCCAATTCGCATAATCTTCCCATTTGTACCCCTCCATAAAACTTCTGCCAGTCTTATAAACCTTCTCTCCGGGATTATTCCGAAATGCTTAAACTCCACCAATAACACTCCTCGGTCTCTCTGTATATCTTCATGTTGCACTTTTGTAAAACTCGATGAGATGGAATATTGTCTTTTTCCGTTTCAGCAATAATCCGCTTGACTCCATTTTGCTCAAGCCCCCACTTGCACAGCGCAGCAATGGCTTCTGTCGTATAACCTCTGTTCTGATAGAGTTCATTGGTGCCGTAGCCGATTTCAACATCGCCATGCGCTGTGGGGCATCCTTTAAAGCAGGCACTTCCGACTACTGCGTTTTCATCCTTCAATACAAACTGCCAAAAGGTGTGCCAGAGAAAGTTTTCTCTATTCAAACAAGCGGCTGCGTATTGATCTCTGGTTATTTCCAATAGATGCCCTTCAATGGCTTCTCCGCGATATATAAAACCAAGTTCCCGTTCGAGCTTGGGAATATCCATGATTAAAAGCTCTATCTGCTCAGGGGTCAGGGGAATGATTCTTAACCTTTCCGTATTGAGCTCCATCGAACTACCCTTCTTTCTTAATCTTTAAAATCTGACCCTCATTATAAGATCCTTACTATATCTATAGTTTGATGAAACAAGCCTTATTCTTAACTATAGCCTTTTGTACAGGTATCCTAGGGTTATTTTTAGCATTCGCATGTTTTGGAGTATTTACATTAATTAACATTATACCATAAGTTGATTGGAGTCATATCCAATTAATCCGATTCAAAACGTTTTTCTAACCCAAATTTTTCATTCTTTAAAAAATAGGCATTTACTTCTTGCTCGCTGCATACTATAATAACAATACCAAACATATGTTCGGGGTGATTTTTTGGTGCCTTTCGGTTTTGAACGTAGAGAATTTGAAAAAAACATGAGTGAATTCGCAGATGATACGACCAGGCAATACCTTGAGGTTACGGCCATGACCCTAACCGATGGAAGGATCATTCCTCTCTCTTTCATATGGGAGGATCGCGAGATCAAAATCAATAAAGTCCTGGAATGCCGCCAGGGTAAAAGTCTCAAGCATGGTGCCCAAGGACTCCGCTATCAATGCAGGGTTGGAACCAAAAGTTTTTATTTGTATTTTGAAAATAATCGGTGGAGTATTGAACTGTGAATAAACTTAAAGAGCTACCCTAAAGGATAGCTCCCATTGCATTTTACTTATTGATTTCTTTGGTATTCCATAAAAGCAGCTGCACTCTTTGAAGCAATCAGCATTACGCCGGCAGTTCCGTAAACTGCAAAAATCGCAAAGGATACGATCCCAAGCAATGGCACCTTAACGATTGCCAGGGTTCCGACAAGCCCCATGAGTGCTGCAATAAGCATGAGGATTGCAGTAACCCACTTTGCCCAATTCCGGCCTTTATAAATGAAATAACACAGCAGGCCGGTCAAGCAGAATCTTACAATGTAGGTCAGAAGTTTTCCCGGACCCAATGTAACGATACTGGTGATGATGCTGATAAGCGAAACTACTAACATACTGCTAATGATACTTATTACGATAACTCTACCACGGGAAGTGATTAAATCCATTCAAACGCCTCCTTATTGAATCTATTGTTGTCCTTTATCAATTTAAACATAAGAGTACTATTTCTATTACCAGGAGCATCACTGTAAAGGAAATTAAAATA
>JAOAAU010000053.1 GCA_026418695.1 Clostridia bacterium | reverse complement strand
GGTGCCGGTCCGGTCAACCTGCCTGAAATGGAAATGCATACAACCTCCTACTGGGTAAGCTTTTCAGATTCGGTAGCAGCAAAGTTCTCTCAATCCGACTTGCAAAACGGGTTGTTGGGGCTGTCCAATGTTGTTGCCAATGCAGCTCCCATTTACTTGATGTGCGATCCGAGAGATATTCACGTGGTCTATCAGGTAAAATCGACTTTTACGCATCAACCTACGTTGTATATCTATGACAGCTACCCTGGCGGAGTCGGTTTCAGTGAAAAGCTTTATTACCTCCATAAAGAGCTTTTCAAAACTTCCAGAGAGATGATCGAGCAGTGTACCTGTGAATCAGGCTGTCCCTCCTGTGTAGGTCCGCTCAATGAGTTTTCCGGCCGCAGCAACCCAAAGAAACTAACATTGCAGTTGATAGACATCGTACTGGAGGAAGTATGTACCTCGACTTAAAAAGCAAGCTTCAAATGTATAAGGCCAATACAGAAAAGTCTGCACCGGTTACCAGGAAACAAGGTCCGGACGTTGATGAACTTCTTGCCGGAACCATCTACACCAGTGAGGATGGCAGCTTCTTTATTGTCGAAAACACATATCCCTTAACCTATCTTCATGGCGGTTGTAATTTAGGAAGTATTGCCCACTGTGATATCAGTCCAGTACTAAAAGCGTGTCATGGAACTACCCTTTCCCTTCGAGCTGCTGACTTTGCATTTTTAGACACAGAAACGACAGGATTGTCCGGAGGTACAGGAACCGTAGCGTTTCTTATTGGAATCGGCTTTTTTACGGAAGAAGCCTTTGTTCTCAGGCAATATTTTATGAGAGATTATGATGAGGAGTACCCCATGCTCCTTGCGATCAATCAACTTCTATCCTCCTTCAAAGGGCTTATCACCTTTAATGGAAAATCCTTTGACTGGAACCTTTTACTGACAAGGTTTACTTCCAACCGGATCCGACCTGTTTTAAAAACTCCGGTCCATTTGGACCTTTTGTATCCTTCGAGAACCCTCTGGAAACTCAAGCTTGAAAGCTGCCGGCTGGGTTCCCTGGAAGAAAACATTTTGGGAGAATACCGAATCGACGATATCCCCGGTGCATTGATTCCCAGTGTTTATTTTAAGTATTTGGATGACAGGGATGCCTCAGAAATCAAAAAAGTCATTGTTCATAATGAAAAAGACATTCTCTCCATGGTATCCCTGCTTACAAGAATCAATTCCATTCTCAGCAATCCGCTGGCGGAAACCAAAGACAGCTGGGAGCTTCTTGGTGCCGGAAAAATCTTTGAGAAACTGGAACAAGGGGATCATGCTGCTGATTGCTATCATCACTGCAAGTATTCCGATATTCATACGGTAAAGGAAACTTCGATGAAAAAACTCGCCGGCATCTACAAGCGGAACAAGGAGTTTGAAAAGTCCATCGAACAGCTTAAGCTCCTCCTTGCCAATGCTTCAGCGCCCAATATTCCTGTGATGATTGAACTGGCCAAGCAGTATGAGCACCGCATAAAAGATACAAAAAAAGCGCTGGAAACCGTTCAGGCTGCCATCGACCTGTGCTCGCAGGCTGGCTTTTTGAGAAACATGTATTACAGCGATCTCAAATCCAGATTGGAAAGACTGAAAAAGAAAAATCAAAAGCGATCCATCTAAGCTTGGCCCCCCTGAATTATTTGCAGAAGAATCTACACAATTCGACACCCCCTATGGTAAAATGTTACTAACCATGCATACGTTTCGTGTAAACAGTATTCGTATTTGTTATAAGCAAGCTGTTTCTTGCATGGTTCAATGTTTATCGGGAGATGCAAATTCCAGAATGGGGGAAGAAAATGCTGGACGTAAACACACTTCGCTCTTTAGGCTCTATACAAACCTTTCGCGAGGACGATTTTATTTTTTATGAAGGTGAACAGGGAAATGAAATGTACCTCCTTCTCAGCGGGAAGGTCGATATTTTTGTCAATTCCTTTGACGCCAATCCCTTTAAAATAGCAGAATTAAAGCCCGGCGACTTTTTCGGAGAAATGTCCGTACTGGACGGCCAGCCCAGGTCTGCTTCAGCAGTTGCCGCAACTACAACCGTTGTCCTGGGACTCACCAGGGAAAATTTCGAAAAATACATCAGTGCAGAGCCCTCCAGCGCCTTAAGATTAATGAAAGGTCTTTGCCTTCGGATTCGCAATCTCAATGCGGAACTCAGCAAATGTGCAGAAGAATCCAGAGAACAAAAATTAGCCGAGCCTCCTGTCATCTGTCCTCCACTGGATATTCCTACATATATTCCAAGTGATGTTTTTCCTGAAGGACATCGCCCTTACTCATTGATAGCCCCGGATACTTACGCACAGTTTGTTTATGACAAAGAAGTGAAGTGTCCCCTCTGCAAAAACCAGCTGAACTTAAAAATGCAGCGTCTCTCAAAGCTTAAGTTGGACCATGTAGAGCCTGATTTCAGACAAAAGTATGTCGACTTTGAGCCCCTGTGGTTTACGATCTGGCTTTGTCCTCACTGCAACTATGCGAATTTCTATTATGATTTTGAATCAATCACGGATAAGGGAGTCAAGGCATTACAGGCCAAGTCCGGAGAATTGAGAAACATGCTCCCGGAAAAGTTTTCAGGCCCTCTTGAAATCAATAAAGTATTTACCTCCTACTATATCGCCCTCTATTGTGCAGAAATTTACGGCGCTCCACCGCTTAAAATTGCAAAGCTGTGGATGCAAATCTCCTGGCTGTACAAGGATATGGAGGATATGGTGATGTACAAAATGGCTTCTTCCAAAGCCTTGGAGTTCTATCATCATGCGTATTACAACTTCAAATTGAATATCTCGGTGGAGCAGGAACAGCAATTGAGTATTATACTGGGTGAACTCTATCTTCTACAGGAAAATACAACCGAAGCCATCAAGTGTTTCCATAATGCAATTAACCGCGCTCAAGGGAAACCGCTCCTGAACCAGCAGGCGCAATCACGGGTTGAAGAATTGAGAAATTCCAATGCTTCAAAATAGGCATTGATTATACAAGTTCAATATATGGATCACCGCGTGGACACAACCCTCTTTTTCTGATATCATAAGTTGAAAGCAAATCGGTTAGCGGTCTTTATGTTTGATTGAAGCCCGTTATCCAGGATAAAGGAGATCATTATAATGAAATCATCAGAAGTTTTGGCTGTTGTGGGCAATCGTGAAATCACCAGAGGAGACGTGGAATCTCTGCTTCAAAGTCTCAATCCGCAAACAGCAAGGCAATTCCAATCCGAAGCCGGAATGAAAAACCTGGTCAAAGAACTCGTCAATCAGGAACTTTTTTATCTTGATGCCGTAGATAAAGGTTTGGATCAAGAGGAAGATTTCCAGGCAGAAATAGAAAGAATGAAAGCCGGTATTTTGAAGCAGTATGCCATCGGTAAGCTCATGAAAAATATCGCTGTATCCGAAAATGATATCGCTGAATACTATGAGGCTTACAAGTCGGATTTCATAACAGCTCCCAGTGTAAAAGCCAGCCATATTCTTGTTGATACACTGGAGCAGGCCGAAGATATTTCCAGTAAGATTAGCGGCGGTCTTACCTTTGAAGAAGCAGCGAAGGAGTTCTCAAAATGTCCTTCCAATGCGCGCGGGGGTGACCTTGGGTATTTCACAAGCGGTCAGATGGTCCCCGAGTTTGAACAGGCAGCTTTTGAAACTGAAAAAGGACAAATGAGCGCTCCTGTAAAGACGCAGTTCGGATACCACCTGATCAAGGTCTATGATAAAAAGGATACGTCCTCCAAATCCATAGATGAAGTCAGAGGTCAAATCACAGAACAGTTGGTTGCTCAAAAACAGCAGCAGGTTTATCAGTCCAAAGTGGATGAACTTAAAGGAAATTATGCAATTCAGCTGAATGTATAAACATTTTATTGCATTCACTAAATTTATGTAGTATTCTATTTACGTAACTTAAAACCACACTGAATTCAGCGTGGAAATATTCAATTAAATAAGACAGTTCGAAACCATCCTGTCTATAAACAAAACTACGGGAAGCTGCTAAAGCCGGTGTGTCTTATAAAGACAGGACGGCAGTATGTTATCGTTGTGTATATAGAAAGGACGTCTACGTCCTTTTTTTATGCCTATAGATCCTTCCTCCCGATGTTATGATTTGCTTTTACTATCCAGGATGGCAGAAACAGGGGGAGATTATCTATGAACACTAAAATCAAATTGATGACTCAAGCTGCGATCATTGCAGCGATGTATGCGGCGTTGACTATTTTGTTAGCTCCGATCAGCTACGGCGAGGTCCAGGTTAGGGTTGCCGAAATGCTCACAGTATTATCCTTTTTCACTCCGGCCGCAATTCCAGGATTATTTGTTGGATGTTTAATCTCCAATATTGTTGGAGGTTACGGGCTTCTTGACATTATTTTCGGAAGTCTTGCTACTTTAATTGCAGCTTACCTGACAAGAAAAATGCCCAACAAGATCCTTGCACCGCTTCCACCCGTCATTGTGAATGCGGTGATTGTCGGTATCATGCTTTCCTATGTACTGAAACTGCCTTTCTGGATTCCTATGGGGTTTGTTGGATTGGGACAGCTGATATCCTGCTATGTGCTGGGGTACCCGCTCATGCTGGTGCTGGAGAGATATAAAACTAAGTTATTTTAGATTCTGTTAATAATAAATTGGGGCTGAACCATCAATGGTTCAGCCCCTTAAGTTTTAAATTTCATTTTTAACATAAACAGTAATCTATTAAGGAATATAAGAAAGGGTTATAATTTCATTGTAACCCTCACCTAACCCTTATCTCCAGACTTTTTTCAGGAATTTGAACTATGCATTACCCATATTGTTGGAAACTAACTGGCAAATTGTACTATCCTAGCATCCGCGGGCTGAACCCTCACGGCTGCTAAAACTATAATCCCCATGAATGGGGCTAATACTAAATAAGTGAAACAAATAAAACAAAAACAACAACTTGAATATGCTTTTAGCCGGTTTCAACCGGGTTGATTTTTTTAACAGCCAAGATGGTTTTGTCCATGGCAAACCGTTTAAACATCAACACTTTAGGTTAATTCCTGTTTCTTTCGGAATTTATGGATAGCGCTTAGGAGATGGCAGATAGCTGGTTGAGGGCTGCGCAGAGTGTCACAAGTACCCCATAGATACCTATAAGAATTTGAAAAACTTCGTAATATACTCGGTGAAAAAGCAGACGACGCGGGTAAATGAACATGGAGGTTCATTTGAGGTGCAATTGAGTCAAGGATGCGAATTTGCACCGACCGCCAAAGGAATACTTTTGAACCGTCAAGTGCATAGAAGCTTTTTCTATGACCCTAGTGAGCCACCACGGCAAATGAGTGGAGAGTTTTGTGTCGCTTTTGCTCTTTCAAAAGCGACACAATAAGAAAGGTAAATAATCTTATATGGGTTTTTCATGTGGCCGTCTAATATTTTCTTTATACAGTCGCAATTAACAAATAGGTATATTAAAAACGTTCATTATCATTACCAAAGAGGTAAGGAATATTGTTGATAAAAAAATGGATGTTTCCATAATGGAAACATCCATTTTAATCATCTTGCCTAGTTTCAGCATTAATCGTACTAAATTATTCATGGATAAATATTCTCATTCCATACAATGTTCTACTAGTCGTCTGAAGGCCGCTTCAAACCGTTCATCATCCTCTTTGGTTCTTTTTCGAGGGCCTGAAGTCCTTCCTCCTGAACGACGGACTTTCTGCGAGATATGCCGTTCAAAAAGGAGTTTGTCAATGTTTTCATTAGAGTAAACCAATCCGTTCTGATTGATGGCTTTGGCTCCTTTAGGCAAGGCCATGGCCGCGACCCCATAATCCTGGGTTACGACAAGATCCCCTCGCTTCACCTTGTTTACAAGAGCGATGTCTACTGAATCACGGTCCTTGTCTACCGTTACCACTTCCGAGTATCCGTCATTCAGAATATGACTGGTGTCAATAAACATAGTGACTGGAATATTTTTTTCTTTGGCAATCCTCACGATAATTTGTTTTACCGGGCATGCATCTGCATCAACGAGTATCCTCATCCTCTATCCTTTACACAATCATATTATTAATACAATTCCACAATTCTTCCTTCCCCGTCCTCTTCTCTGAAGAAAAAGGAATGATTGTAACTCCCTCCTCAATTCCAAGGGTCGAACTGATCTCCTGAAGTCTTGCTTTAATCTGACCGCGGGAAATCTTATCAGCTTTGGAAGCAACCACGATATGCTGCAAATGATTGCTGACAATCCAGTTATACATCATTTTATCATCCTCGGTAGGCTTGTGCCGAATATCCACCATCATGATGATCAGCTTCAACTGCTGCCGTGTATTTAAATAGGTTTCAATGATCGCTCCCCAGGTAGACTTTTTTTCCTTTGAGACACTTGCATAACCATAACCAGGCAGGTCAACAAAGTACAACACTTGATCGATATTGTAAAAGTTGATTTCTCGCGTCTTGCCAGGCGCTGCTCCAACTCTGGCAATACTTTTGCGATTCAGGAGCGTATTGATAATAGAGGATTTTCCTACATTGGACCGGCCGGCAAAAGCAACCTCGGGAACACTCGTAGCCGGATACTGCGCGGGCTTAACAGCAGATAATTCAAACTTTGCATTATTCAGATTCACGTCGACTTCTCCTTAGTAAAAATCTATAGAATAAGTAATCGATAAAAATGGTTTCCTTGTCTAAAGATTTTTTTTTACTACTTGCTATTTTGTATTATTTGTTATCTATTGTCAACCTACTCTCGTTTTTAAGGAATTATTTTTGCAGTTGTTTCAATACTTCTTTTTTATAATGCTCATAGAATTCCTTATTTAACTTGCGTTTCTTTACTGTATTTGAAGAGAGGACGATGGCTTCCTTTGGGCACTGATGAATACATCGGAAGCAATATTCACAATGGGTTATTTCATACTGTGGATAATCCTTTCCACTCATCCAGCAGTTTCTTATGCACTGGCGAACACATTGGTTGCAGTTCGAACACAGCTCTTTGATTAGCCTTATTCGGTGTTTGCAGGCCTTTCCCAAAACTTTGTTGGGATAGTTTAATATTGAATAAAGTTTGAATCTTGGCCAGTCGATCCTGCTAGTTTCTGTTTCGATGAGTCCCCTGATTCTGCCAATATCTTTTCTTATCCTGTCAGCGATATCCTTTTCAAACTTATAAATAAAGTTTATCGATGGTAAAAGCAATGTTCCGTCCGTTGCCGGAGCTTTATAAACAGAGCTTCCTTCAACAATGATATTCTTATTAAGGCATTCTTTAATAAAAATCCGCAAAGTATTCCCGGAAAACAAGCCGCAAGTAGTAAAAGCAAAAGCCCTTTTGGGCTTGTCGGATGCAGCTATGTTTTTAATAAACTCCATCATGGATGTGGATGGATCACAGTGGTATGTCGGAAATGCAAGGATAAAATAGTCGTACTCCAGAAACCTTTCATAATCATAATCCATGCTGACAGAGCTTAAGTCTGTATGATAGCAGGAATGCAGCTGCTCATGATAGATCTCAGCAACCATTCTTGTACTTCCCGCTCCTGAATGGTATAAAATTAGAACGCTTGTTTTTTTGTCCATGTTAATTCCTTTTTGTTAAGTCATTGCAGCTGGTTGACGGCTCATGGTATCTTTTGAAAACATGAGTAAGGGTTGTAAAAGTAAAAAAACGGTTGAGCACCGGGTTTCTTACAGCAACATTCAGCATCCACTGCAGTAAAAAGGCCACCCCTATTCCTGAGAGCAATTGAAGCAAACAGCTGAATAAGCCGGAAACCCCTCCTGATCCAAAAAATTCTGTCATTGGCTTAACAATCCAGCCTGCAAGGGGAAGTGAAAAAATGTAAATCATTAAAATGAATAAGGCCTGTTGAAATTCTATGGCCTTCTGTGGGCAATAGGCGATGCACCGCATACAACTCTCACAGGAAAAGCTCCAATAGGGCATAGGGCTTTTTCTGCCTTTTAGCTTGATTGCCTTATTGGGACAGATTTTTTCACAGACTCCGCAGTGGTTACACTTATAGTTTGCAAAAAACATTTTAGCCAGAATCAGCCTTCCAACAAAAATATAAGCGATGGATACCGGAAGAAAAACAACCCCAATGGTAAATGGGATAAAACCTTTATATACGCTTCGACCGTTCAATGCCTGCTCTGCAAAATCTCTGGTTTTTTTCCTTCCCCGGTCAAGGATAAAGTTGATGGTGGCTTCCCTGTAGGAAGGATGAAGTGCATTCCAGTTAGCAGGCATATCAATGGCAGAAACCCCTTTTACCCGGTAGCCTTTGAGCTTCATAATCACAGCAATCAGATAGGTTCCCGAACCTTCGCACCCAGGGTCGGTTTTCAAGAAAGAACCGCCTCCCCGGTTTGCCAGGATAAAGCACTCCTGTCCTTTCCCTTCAGGAAGAGATAATGCAAACTTTATAACACTTAAAGGTGCAGTAAGAGCATGGATCGGGAATAGAATTCCGAGGAGTGAATCCTGATCTTTTTCCTCCAGTTTTAAACTTTTGGCAGAATTCATCGGAATGAATTCTGTCTTCATCTTTTTCTCTGCTGCCAGTTCACTGAACCATTTTGCAATTTTAAAAGTATTACCGGTTCCGGAGTAAAAAAACATCTTAACTTTCCTATACATAGCCGTCCCTCCCTAGCATTCAAGGATGCAGCTTCAATGCTGCATGCCGCTGAGATTCAGTCCTATAACACCTAATATGATGAGCCCAATGGAAGCAATTTTAATGAAACTGAAGGATTCATGAAAGAATAAAATTCCGATGACAGCGATTAAAGCAGTCCCAAAACCCGACCAGACTGCATAGGCCGTGCCCACTTCGATCTTCTTCAAAGCAAGACTTAAGACCCCAAAGCAGGCTATATAGAATATAAACATCAAAATCGAAGGGAATACCCTGGTCATCCCCTTCGAAAGTTTCATTGAGGTTGTTCCGGCTACTTCAAGCATAATTGCAAAAAATAAATAGAACCAACTCATGCCCGTACTCCTGTTTTAATAAAAATTCACTTTTGCAAATCTTCTTTTCAGTGCATAGCTGAATTTGATCTCCGGGTAGCCGAACAGGACCATCAAACCATTTTTATTTTGGACGGGTATACCATATTTCTTCTTAATCTTTTTATCATTATAGTTTAGAAAGTATGCGGTAGTACCGATCATGCAGCTTCCCAATCCCAAAGATTCCGCTGCAAGCATGGCATAGGTAGCTGCAATATAGGGATCTGCTGGATCTCCTAGCGGGGATCCGTGGAAGTACATGGCGAGGGGTGCTGAATACAGCATCCAGTCCTCTCCTTGCTCATATTTCTTCAGAAAAATGTCAAGAGCACCCGCAAAAAATGTGCTGAAGGAATCATATTGCGCTTTCCCGATAAAAGGTCTTGCGAACTTAAGAACTATAGGTGAAAAAATCTTCTTTGCAATTTTAACAAACTTGACTAAATCATCCACCAATTCTCTGACCTTTTCCTTTCCATCCAGCACAAGCACTTCCACATCCGTAGCACCAAGGCCATTCGGTGCAGAAGCAGCTGCTTCCAGGATTTGATCAATAATTTCCCGTCCTATTCTTTGATCCTTGAAATTCCGAATACTTCTTCTTGAAAACATTAGGGATTTTAGGCTTCCGAAAGAAGCTCGATCCTCTTTGGGAGGCATCTCAAGCACATCAGAGGGAGTCATATCCCTTCCGGTGATTGCAATAGCTTGATTCGGACATACAGCCATGCACTGTCCGCAGGCGATGCATCCGAAAATACGGCTTTGGTCTATCTTGATTTGATCATCCTCCATGTAAAGTGGCGCTCCCTTGCACACTTTAACACACAAACCGCATTTCGTGCATTTTGCATCGTCTACTTTTACATCCGCGCATTGATAGAATCTACCTGTTTTCAAAGCCATATCAGAACCTCCATTTTTAGCACCATTAAATACTTATAAACAACTCTATTTGTAAATTTATTGACTTTATCATGTTTCAATCTCTGATTTTTTCTGCAGCACTGTTTCTCCAAAGATAAACCTTTTGAAAAAGAAGAAGGGATAAATCAAGAGATAAAGGTTGGGAATCCAAAAGCCTATATCAAAATCCCCCTTAATCCCCCAAAAGGCAATGGCCATCAATCCGGAACAAAAGGTCAGTACCAGCGAAGCTAATGCCATCCCCGACCATGCAGGATTTTTTCGATGATACAAGTAGAGACTGGTCAGTCCTGTGATGGATATAAACAAATCCAACGGCATAAATGACCAGTTCCAGGCAGCTACCACCGGGTTGTAATAATCCTTGAAAAGGTATTCATCGGGGATAATGTGCAAGGTTGTAATAGTCCAGTAAAGGATGAATCCGATATCCGTAATAAGGAAAAATGGTTTAAGGGATTTCATTATCTTCCGCCTCTCACTTTAGTGATTTTTGCATTCCAAAGATGCGTTTAGGATGCTCTTATTTTTTTACAATGTATGCTTCTACGAACCGTTCTGTAAAGCCCTCTGCAACCTCTTCCAACTTCAACTTGCTATCGAGCATCATATAGATTAAAACTCCATCCAGAGAGGACATTAAAGCCACTGCACTCTGTCTGGTGTTGTGAGGTCTTAATTCTCCTGCCGCAATCCCTTTTTTATAAATTTCATCTAAAAATCCCACATATTTTTCAACATACCGTTCATAAATCTTAAATATATCCCTTTGGTTCATGGCCTTGGTCATGGAAAGCGAAAAGAAAGTCAGCTCCTTCTTACGCCGGGTCCAATACTCCAGGTACTCAAAAATGTATTGTCGTAATCCTTCAACAACACTAGGGTGGTTATTGATCTTTTTCATCAGTTCATGGCAGGGTTCCATCAGCTTTTCATTGGCATACAGCATCACCATGTCCTTGTTCAGAAAGTGATGATACAATCCGCCTTTGCTGATCCCCGCCTTTGCTGCGATCTCATTCATGGATGTGTTCTCATATCCCTTATCAACAAATACATCGATTGCTGCCTCCAGGATATCCCCTACCCGTTTTTCCTTTGATTCCTTTTTTGTCATTTGATCTCCTCCAAACCGACCGTCGGTATGTTTATTGTACCATTCATTTCCAAGCACTGTCAACAATTAAAATCCGTGGCTGCTTGTCCTTTATCTTCTCAAAAAAAAATAAACTATTGGATAAGTTATGGTAAAATAGGATTGATTAAGTTGTCTAAAAAAGAAATGGGTGATCTGTTGAAAATGAATCTGATTTTTCTCGCTATTGGTTTGGTTTTATCGGGAATATCCAAGTTCTATCAGTTTAAGCTGAAGGACTGGCGGATTGGAAATATTCTTGTTGTCCCGGCAGCTGTATTTTTATGTCTCGCACTTTTGTTTTCCATTAAGAGATTTACAAGCCTGTATGATGATCCGGTTACAAGAGTTCAAGGAATCATCATGGCCGTAACAGCTTGCGGGACTGTCGTATCTTTTCAGGGGTTGACGATGCTGGTGATCGGTCAGCGCTCCATGGCCGGACTTCTATTCCTGCTTCCATTGTGTGTTTGTCTTTTGGTTTTCTTGAAGTTGTGGTTTCAATAGCGGGAGTACCTTATTGGTTTCTCCCGATAAGATAACCCGCCAGGAAAATCGTTGTAATCAGGATAAAGTGAAGGATGAACCATCCTATTCTTCCAAACCTTAAAATTTCTGCATCCAATGGTTTTCTTGATTCCTGGGGTACAATCATCCCACCAACCCATTCAAATATGAGCAGGAAAATCCACCACCAGGTGTAGGAGTCCCATACGTCCCAAACCTGAGAATATTTAATAAGTTGAGTTTTCTGATGCACCCAGGTTTCCGCGGACATTCCCAAATGTACAATTACCCAATAGAATGGGATCTTCCATGGCCATGAACGGGGACTATATCTCACTCCGAATAGAACATAAAATGGAAATATCGTTAGAATCACTGTAAACGGGATCTTAAAAAATCGGGGAAACAGCCTGTACGGGAATTGGTAAAAGCCAAGTCCAACAAAAATATAACATATAGTAATCCCTACAACTGCACTCAGTAAAAAAAGCAGTCCATATCTCTTCCAATTGATTTTAAGGATAAGAATTGAACCGATAATCGATAAAATAGTTGCGGCTATGGATAAATAAGTTTCAATGTTCCAGCCAATATTCATAAATAGCGAAAATCCCCTTACATTCTATATCAGCTATTTTCTCCAGTTAGTCCTTTATAATTCAAAACAGTCCAGACCTCCGCAACAATAATAATCCGCTGGGATATTCTATAGCAAAATAAAAAATTATTCCCCTTCTCAAATAACTTTGGGAAGGGGATTTTACTAAGCAAATGCTTATTCAAGCAGGTAAATCCGGGCCTCATAAGGCAGCATCAAATTTGCCGATTCGTTTCGTTCCAGCCTGTTTGCATAGTTGCACAATATCAAGCTGTAGCTCTCTAACAAGATATCTTCGGGTAATTTCAATTGCCGCTTATCTTCTGAAAAGTTGAGTGCGACGAGCAATTTTTGATTCTCCAGACTCCTTGTATAAACAAATAACGGGCTCTTGCATTGTTCGATCAATTCAAACTTTCCATAAACCACAACCGGGAGCGCTTTTCTCATCCCGATCAGTTTCTTGTAGTAGTTGAAGATTGAATCCGGGTCATGGATTTCATTTTTTGCATTAATCTCGGTATAGTTAGGGTTCACATCCATCCATGGCGTGCCGGAAGTAAATCCTGCATTTCTGCTGCAATCCCACTGCATGGGTGTTCTTGCGTTATCCCTGCTCTTGATATGAATTGCCCGCATTACATCTTTGGGGTCCAGTCCCTTTTCATGAATCCCATAATGGTAGTAGTTTAAAGTTTCAATGTCTCTATACTGTTCGATGGATTCAAAAGCTACATTGGTCATCCCAATTTCTTCTCCCTGGTAAACGTAGGGAGTTCCTTGAAGGGTATGAATCAAGGTAGCCAATAGTTTTGCACTTTCTTTACGGTACGTTGTATCATTTCCAAAGCGGGATACCATTCTGGGCTGATCATGATTATTGAGGTAGAGGCTGTTCCAGCCCTTCTCCTGCAGCCCTAACTGCCATTTCGTAATGCTGGCTTTCATGTCGTCCAGGCTCCATGGAACAATGTCCCATTTCCCTTTGGGTCCAACATCCAAGTCCATCAACTCAAATTGAAAAATCATGCTGAGCTCTTTCCGCTCTTCTGCCGTATAAAGTATTCCATCTTCGGGAGTCACGCCTGGAGTTTCTCCTACCGTCATAATATCATATTCTGACAGTACACGTTCATTCATTTCATGCAGGAAATGGTGTACCAGCGGCTTGTCCATAAAATGGAGGCCCCCCCAGCGTTCAATGCTGTCCTGAGGCAGTTCCTCCAAAGTCTCCGGGCCTTTGCTGATACAGTTGATGGCGTCCAGCCTGAAACCATCGATCCCTTTATCCAGCCACCAGCGAACCATATCATAGATTTCGCCGCGCAGCTTTGGATTATCCCAGTTTAAATCAGGTTGACGCTTTGTAAACAGATGAAGGTAGTATTCTCCCGTGGCATTGTCGTACTCCCAGGCGGAACCACCAAAGCAGCCCAACCAGTTGTTCGGCTCTTTATCTTTACTTCCTTTTCTCCAAATATAATAATCCCGGTAGGCGCTATCCTTGGAAGAACGGGATTCCAGAAACCAGGGATGTTCATCGGAAGTATGGTTAATGACCAGGTCCATGATCAGCTTCATCCCTAGATGATGCATTTCATCCAGCAGTTCTTCCCAGTCCTTCATCGTTCCGAACTCGTCCATGATGTCTTTGTAATCACTGATATCGTATCCGTTATCATCATTGGGAGATTTATAAACAGGACAAAGCCAGATAATATCAACCCCAAGTTCTTTTAAATAAGGCAGCTTGGAAATAATCCCCCTCAGATCCCCAATACCGTCGCCGTTGCTGTCCATGAAGCTCCTGGGATAAATCTGATAAACAACGCCCTCTTTCCACCATTTTCTTTCCATCCGTTTTTCAACCTCTCCGTGAGTTGTCTTACTGCATCTTCTATTATAACGCATTAGTAGAAAACTTTTCGGTTGTAGAAAAATTTTCTACTAATGCGTGTTTCAATGGGGCGGGAGATATGCCCACCGCCTGAAAATCTAAACAGTACCCGCCACCTAAAGAGGTGGAAACATTTATTGTTTCGTTATAACAATTTTTTCAGCAAACCACGAATATTCATATTCTCAAATCCTGGTATCACCAAGTCCGAACCGGTCAAAATATTCGGGTCACCAATACCGATACACGTCATTTTGGCAGCTTTGGCAGCATCAATTCCTGCCTGTGCATCTTCGAAAACGATGCATCGCTCCTGGTCTATTCCCAGACGGCTTGCTGCCATCTCAAACACCTGAGGATCCGGTTTGGATCGCTGTACATCATTGCCGTCTACCACGCTATCAAAACAATCTTTGATCTCTAACCGTTCGAGGATCAATCCGGCATTTTTGCTGGCTGATGCCAATGCAGTTTTATACCCTTTTTCTCGAAGATCCGTGATAAAGCTCAGGAACCCTGGTAGTATTTCATCCTTGTTCATATTTGAAATGTATTCTACATACCATGTGTTTTTTAAGTCTGCCAGATGAACCTTTTCTTCATCACTCAAATTTAACCCCGCCATGGACGCCAGCAATTCCATACAGCGCATCCGGCTGACCCCTTTAAACTGTTCATTGTCATCCTCCGTAAAATCAAATCCAAACTCCCTTGCCAGACGTTTCCAAGCCAAATAATGATACTTGGCCGTATCAACAACGACACCATCAAGATCAAAAATTGCAGCTTGGTAATACTCCAGACTGTTGTTACTATGTACATTTTCAATTCCGACTTTTTCACAGTTATCCGTTGTAATCATCATCCATCCCTCCATAAAACGTAAAGCTGAAATCCTTGCTTAAACTTTATTTTCTCATTAATATGCCCTCTCCTACCAAAGGAGAGGGCATTCCTTCATGGCAATTACAATTATCCTTTAGCAGCCCAATGGCTCTTCAACATATCCATCCAGAAGAAGCTCTTTCCCTCTGATAACCACCTCAATCGGAGAACCGATTTCCAGTAAAATCGAGGTTTTTCCGTCTCCCACGCGGATCTTCAACCGTCTTCCTCTATAATTGACCTTGAAGGAGTAACTCTTCCAGCCTTCCGGTACAAAGGGGCGGAAAGACAGCTTTCCTCCTGAAGTTCTCATCCCTGCAAAACCTTGAACGATCGCAAGCCAGCTTCCGCTCATCGAGGTTATGTGCAAGCCGTCTTCGGTATCGTTATTGTAGTTATCCAGATCCAGTCTTGCTGTCCGTTTGTACATTTCAACCGCTTT
>JAOAAU010000127.1 GCA_026418695.1 Clostridia bacterium | reverse complement strand
ACCTTTGGAGAATCCGCTCCTGCTGAAATACTTTTCAATAAGTATGGATTTACTGTTGAAAACGTACTGAATAAAGCTAAAATCCTTCTGAATAAATAGTTCGAATAACAGCGACAAACAATGTAAAAGAGCTTTGATGTTGAACATCTAGGCTCTTTTGCATTGTTTTAAAGGTATTTGTTTTGTAGGGAGAGGGTGTAAGTAAAGAAAAGCAGGGTACGAATGAGATGTTCTAGAATATGATTTAAGGATAATAAACTCACCCCCTGCCCCGTCTCCTTTTGTAGCTTTGCATTACTCACATTATTATAAATTAACCAGTAAATACATTATCCTGGCATCCGCGGGCTGAACCCTCGCGGCTGCTAAAATGAAAACCCCCATGAATGGGGCTAAACAAAGCAGATGAAAAATATGCCCAAAACAGCTGCCATAATATGTTTTTAGCTGGTTTCAACCGGGTTGATCCTTTAATAGCCGCGAGGGTTTAGCCCGCGGTAAACAGTTTAAACGTCAGCACTAAAGTTAATTTCAGTTTCTTTACAAACTGCTACACCTTTACAATAGGAAGGCAAGAAAGATACCGAATAACTGATTTTTATTATTCTCATTCCCCTCTTTTGAAAAGAGAGGGGTTAGGGGTCAGTTCATTATTCTCTGGAATTCTTCCCCCACTTTTATACCAATCATCTCTATAACTGTGTCTCTTGAAAAAGAAAAGTATTTGAATTATGTCAATAAAGAATATAGAATGAATACAAGCAAATCTTTTAGGAGTATTTCGATGCCCATGAATACGATCCGGAACCTTTATCAAAAATCGTACAGATTTCTGACCCGAAAGCTTGCCAACAAACTGATCCTGATTTTTTCCTTTACGGTATCCCTGTTTATCATTGCGCTGATTTTTATATCCTACAACAGGACAACGGATACCTTAATCAAAGACTTCATTGATAATAATAAAAGTATATTGAAGCTTGTGAATCAAAACTTTGAAAATGACATTGAACAGATCGATGAGTTTTCCCTGACTCCGAGGCAGGACGCTCAGTTGATGACAAGACTGACGCTGGAGGAGGACGATTATGACAGTGAAAAATATATTGAAACACAGCTAAGAAACATGTTCTATTCCAGAAAGGATATTGAAGAAATCCGGTTCTATATCCCGTCGAGCATGAATGTCTATTATATTTCCCGTTCCAATGCCAATATCGGGGTAGACCGTAGAGTGGACATCCGAAAGGAGCCGTGGTATCAAAAAGCCACCGAAGGCAAGTATTTCAGGCACATCGATCCGAAGCTCGGCTCAAAAGCAGACAAGCAGGACCTCAAGGAGGAAAAAATCTTTTTTACCTTTTACCGGGCGTTGATTAATATTCAAGATCAGCAGCCTCTTGGAATGGTATCCATATCTTTTAACAATACGCTGCTTAAAAAGACCATAAAAGATGAATACCTTGAGAATGGCGCAATCATGTGCATTCTGGATAAGGAGAACAACCTCTTTTATTTCAACAGTCCGGTTCTTGAGAAGAACCAGGCGATTCAGGAGCTGCTGAATGGAATTAAGGAAAATGCCGGTACCGGGAATTTTAAAATCAGGATCAACAAGTTTGATTACCTTACAGTATTTGACGTTTCCGAAAACAGTGGCTGGAAAATGATCAAGCTGATTCCTCTGGATGCGATTAGTGAAAAAATCCGTGAGACAAGGGATTTGAGCCTGTTCGCCGGGGTAATCTTTGTGTTTTTGCTCATTGTTCTGATAATGCTTGTGTCCAATGCGATCACTGTACCTCTAAAAAGGTTATCAAGGCAGATGGATAAGGTTGGTGGAGGTAATTTCGCCGTTCAGGCGGAGATCAAAGGCAATGATGAAATTGCCCGGCTGGCTCAAAAGTTTAATTCAATGGTGACCCAGATCAACGATTTGGTTAATGAAAACTACCTGGCGGAGATTAATGAAAAGACGGCTCGTTTGAAAGCCCTAGAGGCCCAGATCAACCCGCACTTCCTCTATAATTCGCTTCAGGCCATCGCTACCAAAGCGGTCATGGGCGGAATGAAGGATATCAGCAAAATGATTGAAGCGCTGGCGTATAATCTGAGATACTGCATCAAGGAAGAGGAATTGGTTACGGTATCCAAAGAGATGAAGCATATCAACAATTATCTGATTCTCCATAAAGCAAGGTTTGATGACCGGCTTACGGTTGAAATCAGCGTTCAGGAAGGAACCGGGGATGTTCAGATACCAAAGCTCTCGGTCCATACTCTGGTGGAAAATTCAATCAAGCATGGGTTGGAGACGATGACGGAATCGATTTTGATCAAAATCCATGCGTACTTTGAAAATGAGCATACCATCATCGAGGTTTCCGATGATGGACCGGGAATGGCCAATGAGCGGCTCCAGCAGGTCATTCGGGATCTGGAGGATCAGAACTGGTTGGACAAGGCCAATGAGAGCATCGGACTGAAAAACCTGAATGCCAGGTTGAAGCTGATGTACGGAAATGAAGCCAATATCGATATCACAAGCGGTCCTGGACTTGGCACAGTGATGAAGATGATACTGCCTCAGAATAATCAAGGGACAGATAAAGCTGCAAATGCTTGATTATTGGCTATATGAAGTAAAAAACTCTATCGATTTTGTGCCATTGATGCAATGAAGAGGGAAGTGGATAAACATGTATAAAGCGCTGATTATAGATGATGAAAAACCCGTCAGACAGATTATCCGGGTACTGGGAAAATGGCAGGAGCTCGGGATCGGGGAACCCTTTGAAGCCATGGAGGGGGAAAGCGCTCTCGGAATCATGAGAGAAATAGAGCCTGAAATCGTGCTTGTGGATATGAAGATGCCGAACATGAACGGGGTTACCTTCCTGAAAGCCGCGAAAAAGGAGTTTCCCAAGACGAAATATATTGTTATCAGCGGTTTTGAGGACTTTGAATATACGAAGGAAGCGATTCATTCCAAGGTGGTGGATTACCTTTTAAAGCCCGTGGTTGAAGGTGAGTTGAACGAGGTTCTTGCAAGGGCAGTTGCGGAACTGGAGGAGGAAAGACGCCAGGAAAACGACCTGATTAGCATGAAGATCGCGAAAAATCTTTCGACCCCTATGGCGAAGGAGAAAATCGTGCTTTCAGTGATCGAAAGCAGCGGTATGATTGTGCTGATGGACGAGCATAAGGCGATTCTCGGCATTGAGGAAGGGAATAGCATATTCGGAATTGCCATATTGAATGTCATCAATTTTAATGAAATCTGTACCTCCAAGTTTAACAGCGATGCCTATTCTGCTTTTTTTGCATTCACCAATGTTGTGGATGAAATGTTCTCTTCCTGCGGCAAAAGCTTCAGCTTTAAAAGCAACCGATCCAAAAATGAAATTATCCTGGTCCTTACTTTGGATAAAAGCAAGGCAGGAGATTTTAGACCTGCCGTAGCGAATAAACTGAATGAGACCATAAAGAAACTCGAAGAGTTATTCAGTGTTTTTTGTATTGCAAGTATCGGCAGTTTTTATGAGGAGTTTGGAATGCTGTATCATTCCTTTCAGGAGGCAGCGATAATTCTTGACGGAATCAATGTCCTAAAATGCGATAAATCTGTATTTACCAGTTCCGAACCGGAAACCAGGACCCGAAGGGCATCACTGATTGACAAGAAGGAACTGCTGATCTATGCCTTTGAAAGCGGGAGTATTGAGTATTCAAAAAGCATAATAAATGAGTATTTCAACGGGATCAGAGATTCGGGCTACTTGAGGCTGGACGACCTATACAAGGCGGCAGCAGAGTTTCTGGTGATTATAGATAAAATCGTACAGCAGCTTGATATTCAGGATGCCTATACGATTGTGGCGGCTTTCCGACAGGTCATCAGCGAAAAACCCTTTACGAAGCTGGATGATTTCAGCGTGTTTGTTTACAATGCCATTGAGAAGATTTATGACAGCGTAAGGCTCAACCTGAAAGCCTCTGAAAAGACAAAGCTTTACGAAATCCGGGACTATATCGATAAAAACTATTCCAGAGAAATCAAGCTCACCTACTTTTCCGATAAATATTACCTCAGTAAGGAATATTTGTCCAAGATGTTCAAGGAAGAATTCGGTTACAGCATCTATGAATATGTTTTAAAGGTCCGAATGGACAAGGCCAAGGAAATGATGGCGGACCCGAACGTGAAGATCCAGACGGTATCGGACTTACTCGGCTACAAGGATAATAATTATTTCAGCAGGGCTTTTAAGACTTATTACGGCATGGCTCCTTCAGAATACAGGGAACGTGAGCAGAGGAGGTAATAGGAACTTGATGGGTAAAGGTTTGAGGTTTTTTGAATGCAGAATCATCCACGGCATGATGATCATTCTATTCATAGCTGGCATATTATCCGGTTGCAGCGGTACGGGTGAAGATAAAAAAAGTGCAAAACTGATTGAAGGAGCAGGGGTTGAAACCGGCAGCAATCAACCCAAGGCTAAAAAACAGAACCCCGTTATGCTTAGATTGCTGCTGAACAGTCCCGAATTGACGGAGCAGTACTATGATATGGCCAAAGAATACAACAGGGAGTTCCAGGATACAACTCTGGATCTGACGATTCTGCAGAATGATTACCAGACCGTACTGAAATCGAGATTGAATTCCGGGGACATACCGGATGTATTTATCACCGGGGCCTATTATGAAAACAAGGTTTACAGGGACTATTCCTGCGACCTTACCAATGAGGATTTTATAAACCAGATAGATCCTTCTGCATTGAAGACGGTTACGCTGGACGGTAAAATTACGGGATATCCGTTCTTGTTTCAGGCCCATTCCTTCATCTACAACAAAAAGGTGTTTTCTGAAGCAGGAATCTCCGGACCTCCAAAAACTCTTAAAGAACTTGAAGAGATCTGTAAAAAACTCAGCTTGAAAGGGATTCAGCCTTTTGCCACCGGCTTTGGCGAGTGGTGGGTGTTGGAACAGGTAGCGACACAGTACATGGTAGGGATTAAGGATTCCTATAGCGGAGACTATGTAAAATTTGCGGATGAATTGAATGCAGGAAGATTAGCTTTCGGGGACATTAAAGAACTTGACGGCGTATTCGACATCATCGATCTTCAGTTGAAATACGGTGGCACAAAACCCATGAACTCCGACTTCGCTTCCCAGTGCCAGCTGCTTGCATCCGGCAAGGCTGCAATGATTCACCAGGGAACCTGGGCGGAGGAGACTATCCGAAAAGCGAATCCCCATACGGATGTAGGGTTCTTTGCAGCACCTGGCGAAAATGAGTTTGCCAATCCGGGAATTATGGTGGATTCAAACCTTTGCATGAGGATTTATAAGGACTCAAAGCAGCGTGAAGCTGCATTGGATTGGATGCGGTGGCTTATCACTTCCAAGTATGGCGAACATTGGATACCTGAAAAGTGCCGGCAGATATCTACGATCAAAGGGGCTTCCATTCCTAAGACCCAGCTGGCACAGGATACGATGGAGTTTATTCGAAGCAGCAAGGCTTATCCCTGGTTTAAAGGCTATTATGTCGATGGCTTTGAGCAGCAGCTGGGGCTGTCGCTGCAGGCTTATGCAGCCGGCAATAAAACCAGGCAGCAGGTGAAGGATGAATTGAGCCAGACCTATAAAAGGCTTTCGAGACAGAGTTTAAAATAAAAGGTTAAGGGGCTGTGAAGGAATGAGATTCACAGCCCTTTAACTTTTCATTTTATTACAGATAACAGTTCACTTTTCTTCATTCAGATTACGGTCCTTACCTCCTAAAATAGAACTGTAGGGTTTGAAAAAGCCTTCATTCAAAATTTATAGGAGGTCAGAAAATGAAAAAAACTATCTCAATCCTCATCTGTATCATGTTATTGGTTGGATTAATGGCAGGCTGCGGCTCAAGTGAGAAGACCGCGGCACCTGCTGAAACAAAGATCGAGAAAAAAGCGGAAGAACCTGCAAAAAAGGAAGAGGCTCCAAAGAAAGAAGAAGCGAAGCCTGTCAAATTGAAGCTGATGATGAACAGCCCGGAAAACACAGAGGCCTATAATGATATGGCGAAGGAATATAACAAGCAGTTCCTGAATGTGACCCTGGATATGACCATCATTCAGAATGACTATCAGACCGTGCTGAAGGCAAAATTGAATTCAGGGGACATTCCCGACATGTTCATGTCCAGTGCCTATGCGGATAATGTTTTGTTCAAGGATTATTCCTATGATTTGACCAATGAAGGCTTTATCAAGCAAATAGACCCAACCTTCCTGAACGGCGTTACTTTGGACGGAAAGGTCATCGGGTATCCTTTCCTTGTTCAGGCGCACTCCTACATCTATAA
>JAOAAU010000098.1 GCA_026418695.1 Clostridia bacterium | reverse complement strand
TGCGATGGAAGCGGGGGGGACTTCCGTAAGAAGTATTTTTGTGCTGATAAAAGATATTCCCCAAAAAATTACCGTCAATATTAAAAAAATCACCGAAAGGTAATATTCCTTTGTTTTACCGGAAGATTGTTTGTTCAACTCAGAATACCTCATAAAAAAGAATCAAGTTCAAATCATTATATCACTTACAGAAGCTTAAGACAAGCATACTACAGCTATGAAGACCTAATACGGGTTACAAATTTAAAAGGCAACCGGAAATTTCCGATTGCCTTTAGTAACTATTTCTATTCATTCTTTAAAACTGAAATCACTTTAAATCCTTCACTTTCCAGCGCCTTTAAAATATTATCCACATTTAGTGTGTTGATTCTTATAATGATTTCATTTCTAAAAACGGCCAAGTGTGTGATGTTGACATCAAATTTTGCAATGACGCCGGCAACCTTTGCCAGAATTCCAGGCTTGTCATCATTTACTTCTACGGCAATTCTGCTTCCCACATCTTTAAATCCCATAATCTCAATAAAGGAGTCAAAGATATCTGTTTCCGTAATGATTCCTACCAATTTCTCATCTTCAACAACCGGAAGACCGCCGACATCGTGCTCTCTCATGAGAATGGCCGCTTCCTCAAGCAAGGTCCCAGGTTCTACTGTGACAACATCCTTGGACATAACGGATTCAATCTTTGTTTTGGAAAGGAGGTAATTGATCTCAAAAATGCTCAGTGAAGTAGCCGGTGAAGGGGATACCTCAAGGAGTTTTCGTTCAGTAATAATTCCAACCAGCTTATTGTTCTTAACGACAGGAACCCTACGGATATCCTTTGTCCTCATAAGCTCAAGGGTTTCTGCAACGGTTGCTTCCGGTGCTACTGTGTATGGGTTTGCGGTCATACGACTTTTTACATACATACAAAAACCTCCCTTATATTTAATTGGCAGTTGACAATTGACAGATGAATACGAAAAAAGCATCAGAAACATATTATCAACCAAATATTACAATTATATTATATCACTTTCGACAGAGAATAATCAATGTCCTTGATTGTGTTAAGTATTTCTGACGACTCTGAGAGGACTTAACCCCCCAGGTATGCTTTTCTTACTTCTTCGCTGGCAGCGAGCTCTTTTGCGTCACCGGAAAGCACAATATGTCCGGTTTCAAGAACATAAGCTCTGGTGGCGATAGAAAGCGCCATGTTTGCATTTTGTTCAACGAGAAGAACCGTTGTACCGGCTTTGTTGATATCCTGAATGATGGAGAAAATCTCTTTTACCAACAGCGGAGCAAGTCCCATAGAGGGTTCATCCAGAAGAAGGAGCTTGGGGCGAGACATTAAAGCTCTTCCCATGGCCAGCATCTGCTGCTCGCCACCGCTTAAAGTACCGGCAATCTGTTTGATTCTTTCCTTCAACCTTGGGAATCTGGTGAAAACAACTTCATAATCATCCTTCAGGTTATGCTTGTCGTTTCTTGTGTAGGCTCCCATCTCAAGGTTTTCTAAAACCGAAAGATTGGCGAAAATTCTTCTGCCCTCAGGGACCTGGCAAAGACCCATTTTTACAATTTTATTGGCTGCAACGCCTGTGATCGGACTTCCCATGAAGCTGATACTACCGGTTTTCGGTTCAATCAGACCGGAAATAGAGTGGAGCGTTGTTGTTTTTCCTGCTCCATTGGCACCGATCAATGTAACGATTTCACCTTCATTTACTTCAAAGTTAATATCATGCAACGCGTGGATTGTACCGTAAAATACATTCAAACCTTCTATTTTAAGCACCCGTTTATACCCCCTCGCCAAGATAAGCCTTGATAACCTTCGGATCCTTGCTGATTTGTTCGGGAGTGCCGACAGCGATGGTCTGACCGTAATCCAAAACAACAATTCTTTCGCAAATGCCCATAACAAGGCTCATATCATGCTCTATCAAAAGTATCGTAAGATCAAACTTGTTTCTGATAAAACTGATCAGGTTCATCAAATCATGAGTTTCCTGAGGGTTCATGCCTGCAGCAGGTTCATCAAGAAGCAGGACTTTGGGGTTTGTAGCCAAGGCTCTGGTGATTTCAAGCTTTCTCTGTTCTCCATAGGGGAGGTTTTTAGCCAATTCTTTCTCTTTATCCTGCAAGTTGAATATTTTCAACAGGTCTCTTGCTTTTTCGGTGATTTCGTCCTCTTCGTTGTAAAAAGCAGTGGTACGAAGTATGCCTTGAAGCGCATTGTACTTTACGTTAAAGTGGAACGCAATCCGAACGTTATCCAGCACCGAAAGGTCTTTGAAGAGACGGATATTCTGGAAAGTTCTAGCTACGCCTGATTGTGTGATTTGGTAAGGTTTTAGCTTGATGATACTTTTGTAATTATGTCCTTCCCTGGATGTATTCAGAACAATATCACCGCTGGTAGGCGAATAAACACCTGTAAGCATGTTGAATACGGTAGTTTTTCCGGCACCGTTGGGACCTATCAAACCAACCAGTTCACCTTTACCCAGTTTTAGATCAAAATTTGTTACGGCTTTTAATCCACCAAAAACAATGGATATGCTTTTTGCCTCCATTACAGACATTTACTTCACCCCCTTGATTTTTGACGGTTTTGAGGAACCGCCCTCATGTTCTTTTCTTATATATTTTCTTACAAACTTCACGATGGAGAATTCATTGGTTCCCATCAATCCTCTAGGCCAGAACAGCATGACGATAATCAGCGCTAGGCCGAAGATGACCAACCGGAAATCCTTGAAGAATCTTAACCATTCCTGAATATATGTGAAGCCTACGCCAGCAAGTATTGTTCCCGTTATGCTTCCCATACCGCCCAAAACAACGATTACCACGAAGTTTACAGAGGTAAGGAACCAGAACATTACAGGGTTGAGATACCCGAAGTAAACAGCATACAATGCTCCGCCGATACCAGCCAGAAAAGCGGACATGGTAAAGGAGAAGATCTTGTAATAGGAAACATTGATACCCATGGAGTTCGCCGCAATTTCATCTTCTCTGATGGATACGATGGCTCTGCCCGGGGATGAGTTGATAAGATTGTTTACAATGACAATGGTAATAATCACAAATACATAAACCCACGAAAACTTGATGATGGAATCCTTGAGGAAATCGCCGGTATCCGAGAAGGAAGGGATTCCTTTCAATCCGGCAGCTCCACCTGTGTACGTTTCTAGGTTTACCATGATAACTCTTATGATTTCACCAAAACCTAAAGTAGTAATGGCGAGATAGTCACCACGCAACCTCAAGGTAGGGAACCCGATCAGCAAACCAAAAACAGCTGTAACAAGACCGCCAATGATAATGGAAACTACCAGAGGCAAATGAAAATTCATCATTGCGATTGCAGAACTATAAGCTCCGATCGACATGAAGCCTGCTTGACCTAAGGACAATTGCCCGGTAAATCCGGTAATCAGGTTCAAGCTCAATGAAACAATAATATAAATTCCGGCGAGCGTTAGCAGCTGGCCGTTATATTCGTCGATAATACCGGTAAATAGGAGTGCTGCAAGGACAATAAAAACAATAACAGATGCTGATAATAATGTAATTGTATTAAAAATTCGATTCTTTTTCACGTGCACCACCTACACTTTCTCTCTGGTATTCTTACCGAGGATACCAGAAGGCTTGATGACCAGAATGATAATCAAGATACCGAAAGCAACGGCATCTGCAAGCTTGGAAGAGATAAACCCTTTGGTAAGAGTTTCAGCGATTCCCATGATAAATCCACCGAGCATGGCTCCGGGGATACTTCCGATACCTCCAAGAACTGCAGCTACGAATGCTTTTAGACCCGGCATGATTCCCATATAAGGTTCAACCTGAGGATAATTTAATGCAAAAAGGATACCGGCAGCGGCTGCAAGAGCGGCCCCGATCGCAAAGGTGACAGAGATGATGTTGTCTACATTGATTCCCATCAATTGAGCAGCGCCCATATCATAGGAAGCAGCTCTCATAGCTTTACCCGTTTTGGTAAAGTTAACGATATAGAAGAGCATCAGCATCAATAAAATGGCGATAATAAAGCTTAAGATTTGAACAGGACTGATGAATACGCCTGTTTGAGCTTTGATCATCTGAGATATACCATCTATAATAGGAATATCTTTTAATACAGGAAATTGCTTTGGATTAGGACCAATCCATGGTATAACCCTGGCACCATTTTCGAGAACAATCGATACACCTATTGCTGTAATGAGTAGATTGATTTTTGGAGCTTTTCTCAAAGGCTTATAACATGTTTTTTCAATGATAACGCCGAATAGTGCGCTAACAGCCATGGCAATAATGAAAGCAAGTACAAGCATGAGAGGATTGGATATTTTGGAAGGGTCCTGTCCGTTTGCTGTCAAAACGAAAAAACCTGCAAAGGCACCAACCATTAAAATATCACCGTGGGCAAAATTGATCAGCTTTACAATTCCGTATACCATGGTATACCCTAAAGCAATAAGGGCATATACGCTGCCAAGCGCAATACCATTGACCATCTGCTGGCCAAATTCCTGCATGAAATTCATTTTTTCACCCCTTAATGTAATAACAATAATAATGGGAGAAAGAATCTTCTCCCATTATTAACGTCCTTGTCTAATAATTAATTATATATTAAAAATGTATAATTTAAAAGACAATTTACGATATCAATAATTGTAAATTTATTACGGGTTTACAGTACCGGCATAACCAGCTGTAAGTTTACCGTCAGCGCCCTTTTCAACCTTAACCATAACAGCAGATTTAACAGGGTTTCTTGTTGCAGGGTCAAACTTGATCTGACCTGTTACATATTTCTTGTCAGTCTTCATCATTTCAGCCTGAACCTTAACCGGATCAGTGGAGCCGGCTCTCTTGATAGCTTCAACTAAAACGTACGTTGCATCATAACCAAGAGCTGCAAGCGCGTTAGGTACGATCTTGTATTTTTCCTGGTATTTTTTTACGAAATTCTGAACGTCAGCATCTTTTGCATCTGGTGAGTAGTGGTTGCTGTAGTAGGAACCGATAACTTCGTCACCTGCGTTGTTCGTAATTTCATCCCAGCCGTCAGCGCCGAGCATAGGAGCATTGATTCCCTGGCTCTTAACCTGTTTTGCGATGAGGGATACTGTGCTGTAATAATCAGGAATAAACAATACATCCGGGTTTGTACCCTTGATCTTAGTCAATTGAGCATTGAAGTCCTTATCGTTGGTAGCGTAGGATTCTTCAACTACAACCTTGCCGCCGAGTTCTTCAAATTTCTTTTTGAAGTTGTCTCTCAGACCCTTTGAGTAGTCGTTTGTGTTATCAAAGAGGATTGCAGCATTTTTTGCTTTAAGAGTTTCCTGTGCGAATTTAGCAACTACCTGGCCCTGGAAAGAGTCGTTGTAGCATGCTCTGAAAATGAATTCTCCAGCGCTCGTAACTGTATCGTTGGTGGATGAAGGAGAAATCATGAGAATTTTTCTCTGCTGAGCTTCCTTAGTGATGGAAAGTGAACATTTGCTTGTCAAAGCACCCACGATACCAACAACCTTATCCTGAGTTGCAAGTTTCTTGAATGCGTTTACGGTCTTTTCCGGGTTTGCTTCGTCATCTTCTACGATGAGCTTGATTTTCTTTCCGTTTACTCCACCAGCTGCGTTGATTTCATCAACAGCCATCTGGATGGCATCCCTGGTCTGAGTGCCGTAAGCAGATACCTGACCGCTGATCGGCTGGATCGCTCCGATTTTGATTTCATTTCCGCCGCCGTTACAACCAGCAAACAAGGAAACGACCATTACAAAAACAACTAATAATGATAATGCTTTTGCTTTGAACATTTGAAAATACCCTCCTTTTAAATAGTGATTATAAGCAAATTCCTTGTAGTATAAATTAAGACGAGCCAAGTATAACAGTGAAGCTTCGTCGCCCCTGGTCCCGTCCAAATTTCACCACTGCTTATTTTTTAATAATTATATTATATATATAAGCTTGTTGACAAGTAGATTATGAATAAATTATTAAGCATTAATTCATGGCAGAACCTTCTAAAATAGCAGCTTTTGCATAATTATGCATTTACCAAAGTATACATAATATGTGCAAAAAGTAACGGGGAGGCCAGATTCGCTATAATTATGAATTAAAGAATGGAATGAATAAAAATTGAATCGATGAATAAAAATTACTTCATTTATGAATTAACTCATTTCCAAACTTGCAAACCGCATAAAAGTGGCAGAAAACGTTCCGGAAAATAAACGATAATTACTTAAATTATATATGCCGGTATGCTAAAATGATAACAAAAATGATAGGAGGAATTTGGTATGGAAATTATGGAGCTAATCCGTAAAAGACGTACGATCAGAAAGTTCAAGCAGGAACCCATTGACCGGCCTATCCTTGAAGGGCTTGTTGAAGCGGCAAGGCTGGCGCCGTCCGGTTCAAACCTCCAACCCGTAAAATATAAAATTGTAGATGAACCTCAGTTGGTTCACCAGGTTTTTCAGCATGTTAAATGGGCTGGGTATATTGCCCCCGCAGGAAATCCGTCTGAAAATGAGCAGCCAGTAGCTTATATTGCCATATTGGCAGATACTGCGATAAAAAAGAGTGACTATGAATTGGATATCGGGGCAGCGGCGCAGAATATTTTTCTTACTGCACTGGATCTGGGCATCGGGACTTGCTGGATGGGGGCCATTGACCGGGAAAAAATCAAGGAAATACTTCATATTCCCGAACAATATATTTTGAATACGGTTATTGCGCTGGGATATCCCGATGAAGAACCGGTGATGGAAGAGGAACAAGGGTCCATCAAGTATTACAAGGATCAGAGCGGAACTCTTCACGTACCGAAAAGGAAACTCCAAGACATCATTATATAAGGAAAAAGAATATCGATGGATAAAGAATTTTTGGCCTACCTTGTCCTGATCCTGACGATTATCGGGGGATTAACCGGTTTTATTACGTTTCTACTTATTAAGTATAAAAATAGAAAAAAGAAAGTTATATCTGGCACAATCCAATCAATTTGTGACGGCAATGTAAGTGTCTTTTTTGACAAAGATAATAATGTTACTATTATTCCTTATGCAAAAGACAAGTATGGAGTAGGAAGAGCCGTTGAAAAACCGCATATTCTCAAAACCCCCTATCGAGCCCAAGAACTTGGCTGCTGGGTGAGGAAGCTAATGGCAGTGTGCAGGAACGGAAAACCTTGTTCAAATGAGCAGTTAATGATTATGCTCAATTTCCCCGGATGGAAGGAGTTCACTGTCGGAAAAAGAAATATCTCCATCCATTATCAGCGTGAGTATGGGGTGGTCTTGAATTCTACGATTCGAAGACAGGATGGATCATATCAATTTAATAGTGTCGGAGCTGCCAGGACCGTGCCGCCGGATATTACGGATAAACAGCTTGGAGAAGCCTTACTGGGACTTCTTGATCAATGCAGGGCATGAAAGAAGGAATATTTAGTTTATAATGCTAAATGGAAAAATATGGTTGACATATGCTCTCGGCACATGTATAATTTATTTCCGTACACTTAAACTTTTTAACATGTTTTTACCCCAAGCCCCGTTTACGGGGGAATGCGACCTTCCAGGTCGTTTTTTTTATAATTCTTATCATGTTAGCGAAATCAATATAAATCCTTGACTAATTGGGAATATTATATAAAATTATACTTATTAACTGCAGGCTTTGACAGAATAGCCTGTCTGAAGGTTCGGAGTACAATGAAGTTCCGCCTATCAACCATAGGGGGATTTTGTTTTATCTAGCCGATAATTATAATGATCTATCTGAATATAATTTATTGAAATCAATTATAAAGTGAAAGTTTTCATGCGTTTTGATTTTCAAAGTATACAATATTCAAATACTATGTTATATAATAAACTCTATGAACAGGAGGGAAATCTATGAAGGTTACCAAAGAAACCATTGAACACGTTGCCAATCTTGCAAGACTGAACCTTACGGAACAGGAGAAGGAAAAGCTGACTACTGAAATGGAAGACATTATTTCATATGTAGATAAACTCAACGAACTGGATACATCCGGTGTTTCTCCTACAGCCCATGTCATTCCCATCAAAAATGTTTTTAGGGAAGATGAGGCAAAGGCTTCCTATGACAGGGAAAAGATCCTTGCGAATGCACCTTCCACAGAGAATGGATGCTTTAAGGTGCCCAAGGTAGTGGAGTAAAAGTTGAATATGTTAATAATCTATGGAACGGAGTGAGTTAAGTGGAACTTTATGAATTGACGGCCCATGAATTAAGCGACTTGATCAAAGATAAAAAGGCAAGCGCGGTAGAAATTACCGAGTCCTTGTTGAATCGAATAGAAGAAACCGAGAATAAAGTAGAAAGCTATCTGACCGTTTGTAAGGAAGAAGCTCTGGCAAAGGCAAAAGAAGTACAGGCCAGAATTGATAAGGGAGAGGCCAAATCGCCTCTGGCAGGGATCCCTATGGCTTTGAAGGACAATATGTGTACTGAGGGGATTGCGACTACTTGCGGATCGAAAATGCTAGAGAATTTTATTCCGCCATACAGCGCAACCGTTGTGAAAAAATTGGCGGAGGAGGATGCCATCCTGCTTGGCAAACTTAATATGGATGAGTTCGCCATGGGTGGTTCCAACGAAAACTCCTATTTCAAGAAGACGAAAAACCCATGGGATCTGGAACGTGTACCCGGAGGTTCCAGCGGTGGTTCCGCTGCATCCGTTGCTTCAGGACAAGCTGTTTTCTCCCTGGGATCGGATACCGGCGGATCCATTCGCCAGCCGGCGGCTTTTTGCGGAGTTGTAGGGATGAAACCTACTTATGGAACAGTTTCTCGTTTTGGTCTGGTTGCTTTTGCATCCTCATTGGATCAGATCGGACCGCTGACAAAAGATGTGACAGACTGTGCTTTAGTTCTGAATGCCATTACAGGTCATGACAAGATGGATTCGACTTCAGCAGATATCCAATATCCTGATTACACGAAAGCACTGCTGAATGATGTAAAAGGAATGAAAATCGGGTACCCCAAGGAATACCTTGGAAAAGGAATCAGTGAGGATGTAAAGAAAGCCGTCCTGGATGCGATTGATACATATAAAAGCCTGGGTGCAGAATGCGAAGAGTTCTCACTTCCTATTACTGAATACGCTATTCCTGCTTATTATCTCATCGCTTGTGCAGAAGCAAGTTCAAATTTGGCAAGATATGATGGAATCAAGTACGGATACAGGGCAGCGAAGTATACTGATCTGCTGGACCTCTACAAACAAACCAGAAGCGAAGGTTTCGGAGCAGAGGTAAAAAGAAGAATCATGCTGGGTACTTATGCGTTGAGTTCAGGTTATTATGACGCATACTATAAGAAAGCACTCCAGGTAAGAACCATTATCAAGCAGGAATTCGATAAGGCGTTCAGTAAATATGACTTTATCATTGGACCGACAACTCCTACAACAGCCTTTAAACTGGGAGAAAAAACAGCAAATCCTTTGGAGATGTATTTGGAAGATATTTATACTGTTTCCGTGAATATCGCAGGATTACCAGGTCTGGTAGTTCCATGCGGCAAGGACAGCAAGGGCTTGCCAATAGGCCTGCAGCTGATCGGCAAACCTTTTGATGAAAGTACTTTGCTGCGTGCAGGGTATACTTTTGAACAAAATACCGAGTATCATAAAATGAGACCGCAAATATAAGTTTAGACGGATAAGAGGTGAAATCAATGGAATATGAAGTAGTGATTGGTTTGGAAGTTCACGCGGAACTCTCAACAAAATCCAAAATATATTGTTCATGCACCACTGAATTCGGTGGGGAAGAAAATACACACTGCTGCCCAATCTGTACCGGCATGCCTGGAGTATTGCCGGTATTGAACAAAAATGTCGTGGAGTACGCTGTAAAAGCTGGGTTGGCAACCAACTGCACCATTGCAGAGTTCAGCAAACAGGACAGGAAGAACTATTTTTATCCTGATCTGCCCAAAGCATATCAGACATCTCAATATGATCTTCCTCTCTGCAAGGAAGGATATATCGATATCGAGGTAGAGGGCGAAAAGAAAAGAATCGGCATTACCAGAATTCATATAGAAGAAGATGCCGGCAAACTGATGCATGATGAATGGGAAACCGGGACCCTTGTAGATTACAACCGGTGCGGGGTTCCATTGATTGAAATCGTCAGTGAACCGGATATCCGGTCGGCAGAAGAAGCAAAGGCCTATGTTGAGAATTTGAAAGCGATTCTGGAATACATCGAGGTATCCGATTGCAAAATGCAGGAAGGATCCCTGAGAGCCGATGTAAACCTATCTGTAAGACCTAAAGGCCAGAAGGAATTCGGTACCAGAACCGAAATGAAGAACCTGAATTCTTTCAGATCCATTGTCCGGGCGGTAGAAGCTGAAACTCAAAGGCAAATCAATGAAATTGAATCCGGAGGCGTTGTTGTTCAGGAAACACGGCGTTGGGATGACAATAAGGGCGTAAGTTATGCGATGAGAAGCAAGGAAGAGGCCCATGACTACAGGTATTTCCCTGAACCGGACCTGGTTCCGATTGTTTTGGAAAAGGAATGGATTGAAAAAGTAAAGGAAGCCCTTCCGGAACTGCCGGACGCCAGAAGAAAGCGATACATTGCAGAATTCGGCTTGCCGGAATATGATGCGGGGATTTTGACAAGTTCCAAAAGGCTTGCCGATTTCTTCGAGGAAGCTGTAAGCAAGAACAGCAATACTAAGGCTGTCAGCAACTGGATCATGGGAGACTTGATGAGAATACTGAAGGAGAAAAACTTGGAAGTGGATCAAATTCCATTCCCGGCGGAATACCTTGCAAACCTCATTGGGCTCATTGATAAGGGAACTATCAGCGGTACGATTGCCAAAAAAGTCTTTGAGAAGATGTTTGATTCAGGAAAAGATCCTCAGGTGATCGTAAAGGAAGAAGGCCTTGAAGTGGTCAGTGATGAAGGGGCTCTTGTGGAAGTGGTTAAAAAGATTCTGGAAAGCAATCCACAGTCTGTGGCCGATTACAAGAGCGGAAAGGAAAAGGCTTTCGGATTCCTTGTAGGTCAAGCCATGAAGGAAACCAGAGGCAAGGCCAATCCGCAGCTGATCAACAAGATTCTAAAGGAAGAACTTGAAAAGTAAGTTCATAAACAAAAAAGACAGTCAATTTGGCTGTTTTTTTGTTTTGTTGCACAAAATATACAATAATTAAAATTTTCACGAATGTAATCTTGTATACAATAAACAATTTAGTTATAATGATAATGGTTGAAAACCAAGCTGTAAGCAGGTCTTAGAACCTGGTCATAAATACATATAATTTAAATATATCATACGGACGTGAATGAAAGGAGCCAATTTATGAAGTTTTTAGAACAAATTATTCAAAGAGCAAAAGCGGATATTAAAACCATTGTACTTCCTGAAAGCGAGGATATCCGGGTTATCAAAGCCGCTGCAATGATTCAGGAACAAGGTGTTGCAAATGTTGTCCTGGTCGGTGATGAGGATAAAATCAAAGAGCTGGCTGCCGGACTCGACATTTCAAAGGCTAAAATTGTGAATCCTTTAAAATCAGAAAAATATGACGACTATGTAAATACATTTTATGAACTGAGAAAAGCAAAAGGTGTGACACTGGAGCAAGCGAAGGAAATCATGAAGGACTATGTTTTCTGGGCGGTGATGATGGTGAAAAAAGGAGATGCAGACGGAATGGTTTCCGGTGCGGCACATTCCACCGCAGATACAATCAGACCTGCGCTCCAGATTATCAAAACAGCTCCAGGCTCCAAGCTGGTGTCCGCCTTCTTTGTAATGGTGGTTCCGGATTGTGAATATGGAGAAAACGGAACCTTCGTGTATGGCGACAGCGGATTGAATCAGAATCCGAATGCTGAAGAACTTGCTGAAATTGCCATCGCTTCTGCGAATTCATTTAAGACCCTTGTTCAGGCTGAGCCCAAGGTTGCTATGCTTTCCTTCTCAACCTACGGCAGCGGAAAGGATCCGATTGTAGACAAGGTCATTGAAGCAACCAAGATAGCAAAACAAAAAGCTCCGGATATCCTACTGGATGGAGAGCTCCAGGCGGATGCGGCGCTTGTTCCTGCCATTGGTAAATCCAAGGCGAAAGGAAGCCCGATTGCCGGTGAAGCCAATGTCCTGATATTCCCGGATTTGAACTGCGGAAACATCGCATACAAACTGACTGAAAGACTTGCAAAAGCAGAAGCTTACGGGCCAATCCTTCAGGGGATCGCAAAGCCTGTAAACGATTTGTCCAGAGGCTGCAGCGCTGAAGACATCGTTGGTGTGACTGCAATAACCGCTGTACAAGCACAGAATGCAAAATAATCTGAGAGAGTAAAAAAATATATTTTGATTAATAATATGATGGGGGAAGAAAAATGAAGGTTCTAGTAATTAATACCGGAAGTTCATCATTAAAATATCAGTTGATCGACATGACCAATGAAGCGGTTCTCGCAAAGGGATTATGCGATAGAATCGGCATCGAAAAGTCCTTTTTGAAGCATGCAAAGAACGGCGGAGATGCGGTTGTCCTTGAAAAGGATATGGCCAACCATAAAGTTGCGATCCAGGAAGTAATCAATGCCCTGACCGATAAAGAAACCGGTGTTATCAATAGCATGAGTGAAATCTCCGCGGTTGGTCACAGGGTGGTTCACGGCGGTGAGAAGTTTACAGATTCTGTAATTATCGATGATGAGGTTATGAAAGCTTTAAGAGAGTGTATTGAGCTTGCTCCGCTGCACAATCCTCCCAATATTGTGGGTATCGAGGCTTGCCAGCAGATTATGCCGAATACTCCGATGGTTGCTGTATTTGATACTGCTTTCCATCAGACAATGCCAAAGCATGCTTTCCTTTATGCGCTGCCTTATGATATGTATGAAAATTACGGAGTAAGAAAATATGGTTTCCATGGAACATCTCATAAGTATGTAGCTCAAAGAGCGGCTGCAATGCTTGGAAAGCCTATTGAGCAGTTAAAAATGATTTCCTGCCACCTTGGAAATGGTGCCAGTGTTTGTGCCATTGATGGCGGTAAATCTATTGAAACCAGCATGGGCTTCACACCACTGGCAGGTCTTGCTATGGGTACAAGAAGCGGAACTCTTGATCCTGCGGTTATCAAGTTCCTGATGGAAAAGAAAAGCATGACCATCAAGGAAATTGATGATTATTTGAATAAAAAGTCCGGTGTTCTTGGAATATCCGGTGTAAGCAGTGACTTCAGAGATTTGCATACTGCTGCGGATGAAGGAAATGAAAGAGCAGCCCTTGCGATTGAAGTATTCTGCTATCGTGTTAAAAAGTATATTGGTGAATATGCCGCTGTTTTAGGCGGTTTGGATGCCGTTATATTCACAGCAGGTATTGGGGAAAATAACGATATCGTAAGAAAGAAAGCGCTCTCCAATATGGAATTCATGGGAATCAAGATCGATTGGGAGAAGAATGCCGTAAAAGGCAGAGAAATCGATATCAGTACCCCTGACGCAAAGGTCAGGACACTTGTAATTCCTACAAACGAAGAACTTGCGATCGCAAGAGAAGCGTTAAAGCTTGTTAAATAACAGTTTTAAACCGTCTTCATCAGGCTGAATTGACAGCCTGATGAAGATAAAATAAAAGAAAAAAAAACCATTAAAAAAGCCCTTGCATTTTTTGTAGGAACTATGCTATAATGATCAAGGTCGCTGAGTTGGACACTTGATTATATGCGATCTTTAAAACAATTTTATAAAGTATTGCGGATTTGTGTAATGGTAGCACAACTGATTCTGGATCAGTCTGTCAGGGTTCAAATCCTTGATCCGCAGCCAAAAACCTGAAACATTAAAATGTTTCAGGTTTTTTTATTATTGTTTAAATAGCAGGATTCATGAGTTGTAAGACGAAAGGGTACTTTTTCTTGTTTATTTTTCGCCCTTCAGCACAGATAGGGACGAATAATATGATGTAAAATAATATTAAATGGGAAATTTTACCTATTGGGAGAAATATGATATTGTAGTGTTGGTCTGATCCACGGAGAAAACAATCCCCGTTTAATTGTCCGGAAAACTTTTCAAGAGGGAAGAGGCAAACCAATGACCACAAGTGCGATACCTATAGGGATACAAAACTCTGAAGCAGTTAAAATCAATAAAATGCTTCGTTATCTTATCGTTCTGAACATTCTGGATGGGCTGCTAACACATATTGGCGTTACGACGCAATATGTCGTTGAAGTAAACAGGCTGATGGTAGATATCGTGTCCAATTTTCAAAAACTCATGTTATATAAGATTCTGCTGCCTACCTGTGCATTGTTGCTTGTCATGCATATTTTTCACCGGTGTCAGTATAAAGACATGCCTGTAGCGCGGTTTTTCGTAAAAATATGTTTTTGGGTGTATCTGGCCATTCTGTTTCTGCATATTTTTTGGATCGTCATGGTTTTATACGGATTCATAAGCTAAAAGATTATCTATTTTAGCTGGGGGGTATTTCAACTGATTCACTGCTATAAAAATACATACTTCAAAATCGCTGAACTATATACAACGCACAGAATCTTTGACATTCCATTATTTTATGCGCTTGTTTTACCTTGATTTATATCGCAATAATTAATTCTTCTTATGTGATTTCATTATCGAGATTTATTTAGCAGGTGAAACTGAGCAAATTAATGCGATATGAGTATTTTTGCGTTTAATGTGAAATGCAAATTGCATCAAGTGTAAAAATAATATATGATACAGAAGGAACAAGAGTATTGATAAATTAGCTCAAATCAGTAACTGTGGAGGTATCCTAATGATAAAAAAAGCGGAACAAATGGTTAGAGAGATTCGGGAACAAATGCGGGGCGGAAAGGGTTCAGTAGAAATCGCCCACATTTTTAACCAGGACGAACTCAAAGGAAAGACCAGGCTTTGTGCCAAGATCACATTAAATCCAGGCTGCTCTATCGGAATCCACGAGCATGTCAACGAAGAAGAGATATTTTATATAATAAAAGGAAAAGCTCTTGTTGAGGACAACGGTATAAAACAGGAAGTGCAGGCAGGGGATGCCATTGTAACCGGAGGCGGGGCTTCCCACGCTATAGAAAATACAGGCAACGAACCATTAGAGATTATGGCTGTCATTTTACTTTACTGATCTGAAGAAATTTCTTCTACTACATAATTTAAATTACAGAAGCTGAAAACTCGAAAGGAATTGACCGGCGCATGAGAATTGTTGTACTTGACGGCTATGCATTGAACCCTGGAGATCTAAGCTGGGACAAGCTGAATGAACTTGGAAACGTAAAGATATATGACAGAACATCTTTGAACGAAATTGAAGAACGAGCAAAGGGTGCAGATATTCTTTTTACAAATAAGACCCCATTGAACAGGGGGATCCTAGAAAAGCTTCCGGAACTGAAATATATAGGTGTTCTCGCTACAGGATACAATGTCGTTGATATCGATGAAGCAAAAAAAAGAAATATAATCGTCACCAATATTCCCAACTACAGTACCATGTCCGTAGCACAAATGACTTTTGCCTTACTGCTGGAGCTCTGTTATCACGCAGAACAGCATAGTATTGCGGTCAAAAGCGGGGAATGGGCAAACAGTAAGGACTTTTGCTTTTGGAAGCATCCTTTGACTGAGTTGGCGGGCAAGACCATAGGGATCATCGGTTTTGGAAATATCGGACAGAAGGTTGCAGACATTGCCACCGCTTTTGGAATGGATGTCATGGCGTTCAGCAGAACCAAAAATGACCAGTCTCATCGGACAAACTTCCGTTGGGCTGAGCTGAATGAACTATTTGCACAATCCGATGTAGTGAGTTTACATTGTCCTCTTTTCCCGGAAACCAGAGGACTCATCAATAAGGAAACCTTGAAGCTGATGAAGTCTTCCGCCTTTCTTATCAATACATCAAGAGGTCCGGTCATCGTTGAGGAGGATTTAGCGGAAGCACTTGAAAAGGGAATCATTGCTGGTGCTGGAATTGATGTTATGTCCAGTGAACCTCCAAAAGCTGACAACCCGCTTTTTAATACAAAAAACTGTATTATCACCCCTCATGTTGCTTGGGCAACCAAGGAGGCCAGGATAAGGCTGATGGACATTGCTGCAAATAACTTAAAAGCGTTTATAGAGGGGAAGCCCGTCAACGTTGTGAATCAATAAGATGAAATATATTATTACAGGGTGATGGCAACAAAAATACCTGCTGCGGAATTATGCGGCAGGTATTTTTGCAATTTTTTCTATCAGGAGGTCAATGCGATCAATCTCAATTTCTATGGGACATACTTGCGGGAGTGTGGGGAGAAGGACCTTAAGTTCTGCAATGATTGCGTCTTTACTTTTTAGGAGCTCCTCGTATTGCTGGTAATTTACTTCCTCTTTCAGTAGTTGAATTGCTTTAAGTTCCAATTCATGCTCCCAATTCGTAAGGCGTTCCGTGATAAAACGGTTTTCTATGGTCAGCTGTGAAATGGTGTCATTGGCTTTCTGAATGAACTGATTCAGTTTGCGCCTTTTGAGATAGAACATTATAGGAAATACGACTTTTTTTAGTTCTGCAGGATTCTTTACGAATATGTACCATTCATTGATTTTTGAGGTGATCTCGAGGTTAAGCTGCTTGATCTTTTCAATGTTTTCCTTGTAAAGATCAGTTTCTCCCTGAATTTCTTTCTTACACTCCTTGAACAAATCACGATAAAAACCATTGGAATGATTTTCTACATGGGATAGGCAATCTTTGATTCCCATCGATACCTTTTTTAACTCATACAGAAGCTCCGTGGCAAATAGGATTCTTCTTTGCATATTATTGTCCATTGGCACCTGCACCTCCGATTTCTTCCAGCCATTTGGAATAAGCCCATCCTGAGAGTTGTTCCTTTGTCTGGACACGATGCCAGATTCGCCCCTTTGAATCCTCCTGTGATTCAGATAAATAAGTTACCACTGTTCCAGCGGGAAGCATGTTCAAAGTTGCTCTTTCAGCAGCGTCGGATGGAGCCTTTCTCAAATTAAGGCCTGTTTTTGCAGTAACCCGGTATTGCTTTAGTTGGGACGGCTTAGTCGTGTCTTTTACAAGATCTTGCCGGCGCTGATTTTCCTTCGATTCTATTCCCGAGATTTCTCTAATCTCTGCCAGGGTAAACGAGAAAATTTCTTCAGCGGATTCAAGCGCTGCAGTCTGAATATCCAAAAGATCAAGGCCAAAATTTTTGTAGGTCAGAATCTTACCTGTAGGTGTATAAGTCAGGAAAATGTAAATTGACAGCAGAATTAAGGCAGAGAATACTCTATGCTTGATAAAGAGACGAACGGGATAAAATAGGGTAACCGTGACTTGGAGTATCCACTGGCTGAATTTCCTTATTAGATCTATATCATACTTATTCTTTTTATACCATGAAGACTCTTTAGGCCGTAAACTGGATAAAACGTTTGGTGAAGTTACCCCGGCAGTGTGATTGGGAGCACTTGCACATGGAGTTACAGGCAAAGGAGATGGTTCTCCGGCTTCCTCATTCCCAATCATGACTTCGGATATGCGTTTTCTTTTTAGCGTTTTTGATCTTGGAACGGGCTGTTTTATAAACCGCCAAATATATCCAGGGGTTTTCATAGTACGATTAAAAATGAAGAGGATTGTTATCTTTAGAAGATTGATTGCCTTGGATGGCAAGGGAATCAGTATTTCCTTGAACATGGCCTTAAAACTTCCCAGCCAGGTGTGAAACCAATCCCTGAGATTAAATCCTGTATCAAATATGATGTCCTCACTGTGACGAATATTGCTGCTGTCAAAATTCAACTCTGAGAGAATAAGAGAAGATGAAAAGTCAAAGTGAACCGATGTCTGAGGTTCGAGAACTGAAACCATGAACAGGTCATGATATTTCTCGCTTCCGGTAAACTTACTTAGGAGCTTGTGACTTATAAAAATATCAATACCCCATTTGAGGCTGACAGCTTTAATGGTCCAGGCAGCCAATTCCTTATTTGACATGCTTTCCAGATGATCTTCCAGGATTTCTTTCAGCACGTCAATAGAATCCCTGAGTTTTAATTCGTTCACCCGGAGTATGGCTAAACGGCGAACGGATTCATCCGGATTTCTCAGATAAAAAGATAACTCCTTCACCGAAGAAAGCTTTTTTATAGTCTCTCCGGTGTCCTTTTCCACCCTGTACCATTCAGGATAGTTTTGTAAAGCAGCATTCACTGAATACATCCCCAGATCCCTCATTTTCTCTGAATATACTTTCCTGACAATATCGTAACATGTTGTAAAATAAAATGATGTAGATAATTCCGACTACAGTCATAGGCGATAGGAATTAAAGGGATACGGGCATCACGGTCCCAAAAAATATAGGCTTGGGTTACTAGGAGAGAATCTTTTTTATCCAAATATATTTCATATATGCTGGAAGATATGGTATAGTAAATGAAACTTGTAACGATTGAAGGTGGAAAAGTGGTCAAAATGTTCATTGAGAAGGCAAGGGGCATGGAAAAGGATTTTCTTCTGTTTCTTTTCGCCGGAGTATTTATCGGAATCGGTCAAAGTGTAGATGGGTCCGTACTCAACAATTACTTAAAGGAAAATTTTCATATTGCGATTGTCCAGCGTTCTATGCTTGAGATCCCAAGGGAACTTCCTGGATTTCTGGTCTTCCTGATCGTAGGTTTTCTATATGCGTTAGGAGACGTCCGGATCGCAGCATTAGCTAACATTGCAGCTGCTATTGGAATGTTCTGTTTGGGGATTATTCCTGCAAACTATGCACTGATGATTTTGTTCATCTTTATTTATAGTACGGGACAACACGTGTTTATGCCTTTATCCAACAGCATCGGCATGTCTTTTGCCAATGACGGGCGACTGGGCAGAAAGTTGGGCCAGTTAAGTGCTGCCAATACCGCAGCATTGGTTATAAGCAGTGCAGTACTATGGCTATTGTTTAGGTATCTGCATATCAGTTATACCGTAGCTTTTTCTATTGGGGCGGTTGCATTCCTCATCTCGTCGGTTTTGATGTTCAGTATGGACGTAAGAAAAACCGGGGGAATAAAAAACAGGTTTGTTTTCAAGAAAGAGTATCGGCTTTTCTATTGGCTGAGTGTACTGTACGGAGCAAGAAAGCAAATCTTTATTACTTTTGGCCCATGGGTTCTGGTGGATGTATTCAGGCAGAAGGTTACTACCATGACCATTCTGTTTTTTGTTATTTCCGTTTCAACGATTTTTTTCAAGCCACTGATCGGGTATCTTATCGATAAGGTGGGCGAAAAATTTGTTCTTGCCGGAGAAGCTGCTGTTTTGATTTTTGTATGTCTGGGGTATGTATTTGCAGATCAATTTCATGGAAATATTCCATTGATTGTTGTCTTTAGCTGCTATGTGGCAGACCAGATACTGAATTCCGCGGGAATGGCCCGTGCAACGTACTTGAAAAAGATTGCAGTAGCTGAGGAAGATGTATCGCCTACCCTTTCGGCAGGCATCAGTATCGACCATATCGTATCCATGTTTCTTCCTACGTTGGGAGGAATCATCTGGTACAATAACGGTCAAAACGGGTATAAGTATGTTTTCTTTGGGGCAGCGGTGATAGCTTTCATTAACTTGATTTCAACCATGAGAATCAGGATAGAACCTAAGGAAGGCTAAAAAAGGGCATTTTTGTAGGGTCCACAAGGGACCCTACGAAAGTGGCTCGGTTCTTTTTATTTATTTTTATCCGGGATAAAAAAAAGAGAGCACTCATCACGATGTGAGTGTTTTTAATTATACCCGTGTCGAATTTGAAAGTCAATATTTGTATGGTCCTATTTTTCTCAGTAAATGATGAAAATCGGAGAAATTTGATGAAATGATTACCAGAAACTCGAATTAACTTGCTATTATTACAGAAATATCGGTTTTGTGGTTGAACTGGAAGTTATGGTATAATTCTATTAGGCAGTTTATAAAATTTATTACGGAGCTTTTCAGATCCAATCCATCTATTTAGAAAATCTATAGGGAAGTACGGTTTTAGCTTGTCTGGTTTCAATAATCATCATAAGATAGGGGCGATTTATATTGAAAAAGACCTTTGTGCTGGATACTAATGTTTTGCTTCAAACTCCCTATGCGCTATACTCATTCGGAGATAACACGATTGTAATTCCCGAGGTTGTACTCGAAGAATTGGACAAATTTAAGAAGGACAACACCGAATTGGGTGCCAATGCCCGTCATGTTGCAAGAGTGATTGACCAACTGAGAGACAAAGGAAATCTGAATGAAGGAATTGAGCTGGAAAACGGCGGAATCCTTCGAATAGAAATGAATCACAGCAATGTCGTACTCCCGGAAAGCTGGGATGATCGGAATAACGACAATAGAATTTTAAAAGTATGTAAGGGGTTGTTGGATCAAGGGGAGAATGTATTCCTCGTAACCAAGGATATTTTTGAAAGAATTAAGGCGGATATTATCGGCGTCATTGCCCAGGATTTCTTTGCAGAGCAGGTTCCGACCTTCGATGAGCAGTACAAGGGAAGGAGCGATGTTTATACTACGGAGGATAAACTGACGGAATTTTATGCAAAGGGAAAACTGGAGAGCAGTGATGTTTTTTGTTTTACCCGTGATTTTAGTCAAAGGGAACCAGTATCATTGGTTGCAAACCAATTCTTATTGATCCATTCCTGCAATAACGAAAAGCAGACCGCCCTGGGCCGTTTTGACGGGAAGGAAATCATCAGCCTCAAGTTTTTACAGGAAAGACCCTTTGGCGTCACTCCCCGTAATGCGGGACAGAAGTTTATGCAGGAAGCTCTGATGATGGATGCGGATAAAGCGCCGCTGGTGATTATCAAAGGGCCTGCTGGAACGGCCAAGACTTTCTATTCGCTGGCGGTGGGACTTCACAAGATTATGATCGAACAAAGCAAGCTTTACAGGAAGATCCTTGTATGCCGTCCCAATGTGAAACTGGATGAGGATATCGGCTTTTTGCCCGGAACAGAGCAGGAGAAAATTGCACCGTTTTTAAGACCGGTGGTGGATAACCTTGAGGTTTTGATCGATAACGATGAAAATGAGCGATACAGGAGTGAGAAAGAATTAAAAGATAAAGTCGATGAGCTTTTTGACAGGAAGATCATCAATACGGAAGCCATTGCGTTTATCAGAGGAAGATCTATTGTCCGTCAATGGGTGATCATTGATGAAGCCCAGAATCTGACGCCAAAACAGGTAAAAGGCATTATCACGCGCGCCGGTTTGGGGACCAAGATCATCCTTCTTGGTGATCCGGAACAAATTGACCATCCTTTCCTGGATATCAGAACCAACGGGCTGTGCTATGCCAGTGAAAAGATGAAGGGCAGCAGTCTCTGCTATCAGGTAACGCTTACAGATGAAGAATGTGAACGTTCTGAGTTGGCCTATGAGGGTGCCAAGAGAATGTAAAAACAAATATTAGAAACTTAACGAAGTGATTATAAAAGCAGATGTCTTATAAGATATCTGCTTTTTCAATAGAGATTCAGATATTAACTTTGTTCTTCGCATATCAGTTCTGCAAATTGAGATATATTTGTTCTATGTGCTGCAGTAAGCCTTATAATCCAGTTCCGGGAAAATATTATCTTTGTACTCGATATCTCTAAGCCAGCCTTCATCGATGGATTTTTCCTTAATATCATGATAAAGTCTGGTAAACCTTCCGATATGATCCTTAGTCCTCTTTTCGGCATATTGGACCATGGTTCCTGATCGGATGATGAAAGCCCAGTCACTGCTCTGTGCCAGAAGTAATTCTCGTGCAGCTTGATTTAAAGCATCTCTTGTGAGCCCTTCAGCTTCAGTATTTTCGTTGGCTAGCTCAACCATTCTTTCTGAAGACTTGTGCAGGTGCTTGTAAATCCAATCATTCGTCGGATTCAACCATACTTCATTATATCCCTTATGTCCCCAGCTGGAACTGCAGGGGGTAGACACCTGCATGACCGGATAAGCATCGATAAACTCGCTTAAGGTGATCAGTTTGAATACTTGTTGGTCATAATGGATCTTCTTAAATAGTGAATAAAGCCAATAGGGACCTTCATACCACCAATGTCCAAAGAGTTCGGCGTCGTAGGGACATACAATGATGGGCGGCTTTCCAAGCTTATCATGGAGGTATTGAATTTGATTTTCCCGGTTGAACATGAAGTTCCCGGCATGGATTTCAGCCTTGCTTTTAGCCCAATCAGGATTGTAAGGCTGCTTGTCATCCGTTTTTCCGCTGATCCTGTAGTATTTGATACCCGTATGAATCGGCTTCCCATCGGAAGAAATGTACTCTTTCATATAATTATAATCAAGATCAAAACCGATATCCCGATAAAATTCACGGTAATCAAAATCCCCCGGATAACCTTCCGAGGCGCTCCACACTTGTCTGGAGGATTCAATATCCCTTCCGAAGGCAACAATTCCGTTGGGAGATACAATGGGAAGGTAAGTTCCGAATACCGGCCTGGGATTTGCGTAAAGGATTCCGTGAGACTCGGTGATGATGTATTCGATACCGTATTCCTTCAACGCTTCTTCGACAGCCGGAATATAACCGCATTCGGGCAGCCAGATTCCTCTGGGTTTACAACCCAGGTACCTTTCATAAGATTTGACGCCGACAGATATCTGGGCTCTGATGGATTGGGGGCAAACTTCCATCAACGGAAGATATCCATGCGTGGCAGCACAGGCTATAATCTCCAGCTTCCCTGTTTCTTGAATTTCTTTAAAGGCCGTTACCAGATTGCAGCTGTACTGATCCCGAAAAGTAGATAAGTCCTGTGAATACTTATTTCGGTACATGACAGCCAGGCTGTGGAATTCTGGCTGATATTTCGTTCGTTCTATTTCCTTGTCAGACAGTTCGATGAGCTTTTCAAGATATCTTATGTACCTTTCCTGCAGCAAGGGATCTGTCAGCATGGAAAGAAGCGGGGGTGTAAGAGACATCGTAACACGAAAATCGATATTCTCTTTCAACAACAAATTAAAAGACGCTATCAGTGGGATATATGTTTCGGAAATGGCCTCAAAAAGCCATCTCTCTTCAAGGTAATTGTCCTGCTCCGGATGGCGCACATACGGCAAGTGCGCATGCAGGACAAACGCTACGTATCCTTTGGTCAAAACGATCATCCTTTCATTTCAATATCAGTGATTACCACAAAAAGTTTAAGGAACTGATCCCGAGCTGCTCGGCAAAGTTGATGCCGAATAGCTCGGCAGAACTGATACCAAAGGCAGATTGCTGCAAATTGAAGTGCATGAGTTCCGGGGAACTGATGCCTGATATCAGGGTTGATTGTGATTTATAATTGTACGATTCATAGATTTCTCCGGTATTAATATCAAGCCGTCCGTGCCTCAAATCCTTGTAATTAATAAAGTAAGCGCCGGTATTTGAACTAACAGAGCTGCTGGGAGTAGAAACATAGTTTGAACTGAACAGGTGAATGAAAAACTGATCGGTTACCTGTCTGCCCAATTCGGCAACGTAAAGGCTTTCCGGGTCAGGGACTTGAATATACCAGTTGTTTGTAAAGTCATTAATTCTTATGTAAAAACTTGAGTTGTTGGACACGTTGGTGACTTTGATTACGGGGATGGATTTTTCCCATAATCTTTGTCCAAACTCCTCAAAAAAAATGTTCTTTCTTTCTTCGGACATTTCCCAATAGGCATAAAGCCAGTAGGGATCCTTGGCAACCAAGACAATTCTATTATCCGAGTAGCTGTATGGTAAATTATATACGTGATGCGTATGCACTTCCGACATACAAAAGATCCTCCTTTAAGAATGAATCAATGCTATTGAATAACTCGTTTTTCACTTCAATACTTCTTGCACAGCCTTTGACTTAAATAACCGCATAGATTGTTTAGAACTGATGTAAAAAAATATCATAATAGTTCTAAATATCTACAAATTAAGAAGGATTTTTACAAAGAGTGCAGAAAATATTAGGATATACATCCATGGTGAATTCCATAATATTTTTTCAAAAATCCATTTGGATTATACGGATAGGAAGAATGGTTCGCTAAAAATATTTTTATTATTAATTTTAGCGGGTATAACATAGGATAAAGTATTTGAATATAATGTGAATTTGGTTTTTACATAAATGCGTGGATTATGCAGCAAAATATATGCGGTATGGTGGTATATTGTTTCCGGGAATTAGTTAAAATCTTTGTATCGGAAAAATCATCTTGATATATGATTCCGTGAGAGGAGAATGTTATGCGAATATTAATGTTATCCTGGGAGTATCCTCCTAGAATTGTGGGCGGGATTTCCAGGGTAGTACATGATTTGGCTCAAAAGGTAGGAGAACAGGGAAATGAAGTTCATGTGGTCACCTGTTATGAACAGGGAGCCAAGGATATTGAAAAAGACAAAAACGTTTTTGTACATAGAATTCATACATATGATGTCAGTGTATATAATTTTGTAGACTGGGTACTCCAGCTCAATTTTGCCCTTTTGGAATATTCAATAAAGCTGATCAATGAAACCGGGCGATTTGACATTATCCATGCCCATGACTGGATTGTTGCTTTTGCATGCAGGGCTTTGAAAAACTCATTTTCAATCCCTCAGGTATGTACCATCCATGCAACAGAGCATGGGCGAAACTGGGGAATTCACAATGATATGCAGCGTTATATCAGCGGCGTGGAATGGTGGCTTACTTTTGAGTCCTGGAGGGTTATCGTCAACAGTGAATATATGAAACACGAAACCAATAAGGTATTCCAATTGCCCGACGACAAAATCCGGGTCATTCCCAACGGCGTTGATTTGGATAAGTTCAAAGGGATAGAGCGGGACTTAGTCTTCAGGAGAAGCTTTGCGGCAGACAATGAAAAGATCGTATTTTTTGTAGGCCGTTTGGTCAATGAAAAAGGTGTTCATATTCTCGTAGATGCAATTCCCAAAATCGTACAGCATTATAATGACGTTAAGTTTGTGATCGCAGGCAAGGGGCCCCAGCTTGAATACCTGAAAGGAAAGGTATGGACTATGGGGATTGGTCATCGAGTTTACTTTACGGGATATATCAAGGATGAGGAGCTTTTGAAACTGTACAAGTGTGCCGATGTTGCTGTTTTTCCAAGCCTCTATGAACCTTTTGGCATTGTTGCTCTGGAAGGAATGGTAGCCAATATTCCGGTGGTTGTCAGTGATACCGGAGGGTTGGGTGAAATTGTTTATCACGGCATTGACGGAATGAAGGCTTATACTGGAAATGCAAACTCCCTGGCCGACAGCATACTTGAAATCCTGCACAATCCGGATAAAGCGGAAGAGATGAAATCGAAAGCACTGGAGAAAGTGAACCGGATTTATAATTGGGATACCATCACCAGGCAAACGATGGAGGTTTATCAAGAAATCATTGATGACTGCAAGCGCAATCAATGGAAAACTGATAGTATTGCAGAACAGTTGAAGGGATTGTATTAGAGGCTGACGGAGGCCTCTTTGTTTTTATTTTGGATAATCCTTCAAGGATTCTATATTTGATGGAATAAGTATTATAACCTACAGAATCTTTTGTTTGTTATAGTTGGCGGAAATATGCTATAATGAGCGAGGTTGCTAATTATTCCTTGATTTATTGCAACCTCGAAAGCGAATTTCAGCATTAACTACATTCATTTAATTTTTATAAGTGTTAATGCTATAATGAGCGGGGCTGCTAATTCTTCCTTAATCTATTGCAGCCCAAAAGTGAATTTCACCCTTAACTTCATTAATTTAGTTATTGGAATAAGTTAAGGGTATAATGAGCGAGGTTGCTAATTATTCCTTGATTTACGGCAACCCCAAAGCGAATTTCACTTATTATGTATTAAAATATTGTTTATTGTTTTGGCAAAGGATATAATAAGCGAGGCTGTTAAATATTGCTTATCTGACAGCATCCTTTTCATGACGAATTTAGTACCGGGATTTCTTCATAATCGTAGGATTATAAAATTTGCCTGGTATATAATATTAATGTTAATTAAGATTCGGAGGTTTGATTGTGGCAAAGAACAAAAAAAAGCTGAAAGTAATTCCTCTTGGAGGAATACTTGAGATAGGAAAAAACATCACGGTCTTTGAATATGGTGAAGAAATCATTGTAGTCGACTGTGGATTGGCATTCCCGGAGGACGAAATGCTGGGAATTGACCTTGTAATCCCGGATGTATCCTATTTGGTCAAGAACAAGGAAAAGGTAAAAGGGATCTTCATCACCCATGGACATGAGGACCATATTGGTGCGCTCCCTTACGTTTTGAAGGATATCAATGTGCCTGTGTATGGTACGAAATTAACGTTAGGACTTGTTGAATACAAGCTCGAAGAACACGGAATGCTGTCCGATGTGAAGCTGAATACGGTGAAACATGGAGACATTGTCGATCTGGGAGCATTCAAAGTTGAAATGATCCGCTCTACTCACAGCATTGCAGATGCTGTAGCCATGGCAATCCATACACCGGTTGGTGTTGTTGTTCACACGTCGGATTTCAAGATTGACTATACCCCGATTGAAGGCGAACCCATGGATTTTGCCAGATTGGCGGAATTAGGGAAGAAGGGTGTACTGCTGCTGATGAGCGACAGTACCAATGTTGAAAGAGAAGGATATACCATGTCCGAAAGGACTGTTGGGGAAACCTTCGAAGAAATTTTCATGAACGCGACAAACAGAATTCTGGTTGCAACCTTTGCTTCCAATGTTCACAGAGTGCAGCAGATCATCAATGCCTCCGTAAAATTCGGCAGAAAGGTATCCATCTGCGGCAGGAGCATGGTGAATGTTGTTAAGGTTGCGATGGAACTTGGATACCTCACGGTGCCTGAAGGGGTGATGGTGGATATTGACCAGATCGACAGGTATCCCAGAGAAAAGCTTGTAATTATTACGACAGGCAGCCAGGGGGAGCCCATGTCCGCCCTTTCTAGAATTGCTGCTTCGGAACATAAAAAGGTTGAAATCATGGCAGGCGATATGGTTATCATATCTGCGAACCCTATTCCCGGCAATGAGAAGTTTGTTTCCAAAGTCATCAACGAGCTTTTCAAAAAGGGTGCAGAGGTTATTTATGAAGCACTGGCGGATATTCATGTTTCGGGACATGCATGCCAGGAGGAACTGAAATTGGTTCAAAGCCTGGTCAAACCTAAATACTTCATGCCCGTACATGGTGAATACCGGCATCTGAAGCAGCATGCAAATCTTGCGGAATCTCTTGGGATGCCGTCTGAGAATATCTTTATTATGGATATCGGAAAGGTGCTGGAAATCTCCAGTGATTCGGCAAAGATCACCGGAAGTGTTCCGGCAGGCAAAGTATTGGTTGACGGATTGGGTGTCGGTGATGTTGGAAACATTGTATTGAGGGATAGAAAACATCTGTCACAGGACGGCCTGATTGTAGCTGTCATTACAATTGACAACGAGACTGGTGCTCTTCTGGCAGGACCGGACATTATCTCCAGAGGATTTGTTTATATGAGAGAGTCCGAAGATTTGATGGATCAGGTAAAGGAAGTCATTAAGAAGTCCCTTCAAAAGAGTGAAGAAAAACGGAAAAATGATTGGGCTTCCAAAAAGAACCTCATCAAGGACGATCTAAGAGATTACCTGTATGAAAAGACCAAGAGGAAACCGATGATATTACCGATCATCGTGGAAGTATAAAATTTTAATAATGTTTATGCGTGTATGAATGCAAGGTGGAGGGGTAAAAAGTGATTATCATTGGAGAAAAAGTGAACAGCAGCATAAAAGCGGTGAAACCGCTGATCGAAAGTCTGGATGCTGCAGCAATACAGGAGCTGGCAAGAAAACAGTATGAGGCCGGAGCTACCTATATTGATGTCAATGCGGGTACTTTTTTAAAGGATGAACCGGAACGTTTGGAATGGCTCGTAAATACGATTCAAGAAGCGATCGATGCACCGTTTTCTATTGACTCACCCAAGCCTGAAGCAGTAGAAAGAGCTTTAAAAGCAAATAAAAACGGAAAGCCGATCATCAATTCCATTACGGACGAAAAGGAAAGATATAATGCGATCATGCCGCTGGTTGCCCGGTACAAGACAGGAATTATCGCGCTTTGTATGGATGATGCGGGAATGCCTGAAACTGTAGAGGACAGGGTTGTGATTGCTGAAAGGCTGATCGAGAAGCTGACCAAAGAAGGTGTTGCACTAGGCGACATCTTTATAGATCCGATGGTGAGACCTGTAGGCACCGGTTCTCATTATGGCATTGTGGCCATAGAAACCATCCGGAAAGTGAAAACAGAGTTTCCTGATGTTCACATTGCTTGCGGATTAAGTAACATATCTTTCGGAGTTCCAGCAAGAAAGCTGATGAACCAGGCATTCCTGGTAGCAGCCATGGCTGCTGGAATGGACGGAGCGATCATCGATCCGTTGGATAAGAAATTAACATCCCTTATCTTTGCTACTGAAGCTTTATTGGGCAAAGATGAGTTCTGTATGGAATACTTGATGAAGTTTAGAGAAGGCTTGTTGGAAGTATAATCAGGAGAGTCGGAGGAGAATCCTTTGACTCTCTTTTTATTTAAATCTATTGACAACTGTTAAAAAAAGTATTATTCTATAATCAGAATAGTACGAAATACGAAATATTCGCATGGGGGAATGAGCTCTGGAAACCAGCGAAATCATCAACATCTTTGTTGACAACTTAAAAAAGATTATTTTTCCGGAAGAGTGGCTGGACTTAGATCTAGCGCTATCCAAACAGGAGATTTTTGCGCTGCTGCTTGTAGAACGGCATGGTGAGATCATCATGAGCCAGATCGCAAGCTATGTGAATATTCCTATGAGTACAGCGACCGGTATTGTAGACCGGCTTGTAAAAAATGATTACCTGGTCAGGGAACGAAGTGAATCGGACCGGCGCATTGTTGTCATCAAATTGACCCCGAAAGGGAAGGCGTTGATGGATAGCATCAAGAAAAAAGGAACCGATTATATTCAACTGATTCAGCAAGGATTGACTGAGGAAGAGAGAGACGCCATTTACAGAATATTCATCAAGATCCTGGACATCATCAATAAAAATCAGTCCGAAAGTCAGGAAAGTACAGGAGAAGAGCAACGAATAAAACGAATTGATATTGAATGATAAAAAAGCCCGAAAAACGGGCTTATTATTCAATAAATATTTCGGAAACCGTAATATTCAAGAAACGAAATTGAAGGAGGGGGCAAAATGGTAGATTGGCTGGATAAAAAGATAAGTATTAAACTCATGGTGTGGTTGACGCTTCTAGTGTTTGTCATTCATGATTCCGAGGAGATCCTTACAATGGAGAAATGGGCTGCAGACAATATTTCCAGATTACCGGATTTTATAAAAGATGCCGCACAAATCAATACTGCGCAGTTTGCAATGGCGGTGTTGCTCTTGTTTGTTATCGGTCTTCTTGTAGCCGGTTTGACAACCAGATATGGAGTTGAAAGCACCTATTTCAAAGCCTATATATTCGTTGCAGTACTTTTATTGGTGAATGCCATAACCCATGTTTTACAGGCTGTAGTATTCCGGGGGTACATTCCTGGCGTTGTTACTACGATCATTCCCCTCCTGCCTTTTACAGTATATGCTGTATTTCGGCTAATAAGAGAAGGTTACCTTTCCACAGGAATGTTGATGAAGCTGTCGGCAATTGCATTTATCCTGCAAGGAGTCCTGACTGTAGGCGCCAAGATACTGGGGAAACTGATTGTTTAGAAAATTCCAAAGAACGAGTATTTTTGTAAAACTTATTTAGAAGGATCGAAAGGAGCGAATTTATATGAGAATCATTCTTTATACAGGAAAGGGTGGTGTCGGAAAGACCAGTATTTCGGCTGCCACCGCATTGAAAAGTGCACGGCAGGGGCTGAAGACCCTTGTTGTCAGTACCGATCCCGCGCACAGTCTTGGGGACTCCCTGGACATGAGATTATCTCCGGAACCTGTAGAGGTTGAAAAGAATTTATGGGCACAGGAAATTGACTCCATCCACGAAGTAGAAAAGGGATGGGGACAGGTTCAGGAATACTTGACAACCTTGTTTACGGCTAAAACCATCAAGGATATTACAACGGAAGAATTGACTGTTTTTCCGGGGATGGAGGATTTGCTGAGTCTTCTGAGAATACTGGAATACTATAAGAACAGAACTTTTGATGTGATCATTATAGACTGTGCACCGACAGGAGAAACCCTTGCTCTTCTGAGTTTCCCGGATATGCTGCGCTGGTGGATGGATAAATTGTTTCCGATCAAACGGAAAGCAATTAAAGTCGTAAGGCCTATTGTAGAGCCGATGCTGGGAGTTCCCATGCCAACGGACGGAGTTATGGGTGAGGTTGAGAAAATCTACAATCAGCTGGATGAGATGAGGAAAATCCTGTCGGACAGGGAGGTAACCAGCATCAGGATCGTTGTGAATCCGGAGAAGATGGTTATCAAGGAAGCTCAGAGAAGCTTTACCTATCTGAATATCTATGACTACAATGTTGACGCTGTTGTGGTTAACAGGGTGATTCCGGACAATGTAACCGATGATTACTTTAAGGTCTGGAAGGACATTCAAGTGCGGTATAAGGAGATGATCAAGGATAGTTTTTCTCCGATACCCATCTATTACGCGCCGTTATTCGAGAAAGAAGTTTTAGGTCTTGAAATGCTTACCAGGATGGGAGAGGAAGTTTTCAAAAAGGAAAACCCCGTAAAGATCAATTATAATATCCGGACGCAACAGGTGAAAAAAGAAAAGGATGAATATATCATGGATATTTATATGCCCTTCACAGAAAAGAAGGAATTATCTCTGAACCAAAAAGGGGATGAGTTGATCATCAAGGTAGGTGCGGTGAAAAGGACGATTACACTGCCCAGGACGTTGCTTGGATTGTCCGTTGCAGGAGCCAAATTCGAAGATGAAACCCTGAAAGTAAGGTTTGGAGGTAAAAAAAATGAATGACACATTAATTAAAGATATTGTTACTCTCAAATTGAAGATTGCGGACTCGTTTACAGAAATGCTTCCGAGAGAACTAAGAGAGAATGTCAAACAGCATCAGAAAGTGGTAATTCAGGTACTAAACGAGGTTACACAAGAGTATTTAGCGGATCATGCTCAAGACAAAAAAGAAAACGCTTTAAAGAAGGTTTCTATCGAATAGAAACATATACTTTACAATTATTATTTAAGCTTCAAAGAGAGTCGCTTCTGCCCTCTGTTGAGTTAACAAGGGGGCAGAAGATGGGTAAGGGTTGAGCGTTTTGATTAAACTTATGATGCTTATAGTTTGTATTTTAACAATAAAGGAATAAGAGTAGAAAATTTATGCAATTATTAATTGACTGACAATCAGTCAGTAGAGTATAATGAATTTATTGGAAGATATATAGTGCAACACAGGAAAAGAGGAAGATAGGATGGTAAGAATATCAAAAGACCCAGACGAAAGAAAAAGTGAAATCATTGAAACAGCTTACAATCTCTTTATGACCAATGGATTTGAGGAAACCGCAGTCAGCGATATCGTAAAAGCAATCGGCGTAGCACAAGGGACATTTTATTATTACTTTAAATCCAAGGAAGAGATTCTGGATGCAGTCATTAACCGGATTATCAACGAGATATTGGGGAAAATCGACGATGTAATAAAAGATCCTGCTATGAATGCCATCCAGAAATTCATAACCACGATCGACGTATTGTTGAAGTACGCGATAGGAACAGAAAGTCTTGCGAATTACGTTCATATGGAAAAAAACGCCCAGATGCATCAAAGGTTTGCCGGATGCATCACATCCCACCTGGTTCCTGAGTTTGCACAAATCATTGAACAGGGGAACAGGGAGGGACTTTTTAATACATCTTATCCGGAGGAAACGGCACACTTTGTACTTTTTGGATTGTCCGCGCTGCATGATGAATTAAGCAAACTGATTTATGATGATCAAGAGCAACGAAAAAAGCTTCTGGCGCTGGATGAGATTATTACCAGATGCCTGGGAGCAAAGAAAGGAAGTTTGAAGTTTCTTGATTTAGGGGGGAAACCTGATGAATAACTCAAACCTTTTTGAGCTAAAAAATGTTACTAAAGAATACAGAATGGGCGAAGTTTCGGTAGTGGCACTGAAATCAGCCAATTTCAACATACAGCAGGGAGAACTGATTGTAGTGCTGGGACCCAGCGGGTCGGGGAAAAGCACCTTATTAAATATTATGGGTGGGATGGATACTCCGACGTCGGGGAGTGTAATCTTTGGAGGAGTCAACATTTCCGAATACAATGAAAAGCAGCTGACCCTCTTAAGGCGGGACAGAATCGGCTTCATATTTCAGTTTTACAATCTGATGCCGAATCTGACTGCAAAAGAAAATGTTGAGCTTGCAACGGAGATATCCAAGGATCCCTTGAATATTGATGAAGTACTTGATCAGGTAGGATTAAAGGACAGAGCAGACCATTTCCCAGCCCAGATGAGCGGCGGTGAGCAGCAGCGTGTAGCCATTGCCAGGGCGGTGGCAAAGAATCCCGATGTTCTCTTATGTGACGAACCGACCGGAGCATTGGATTATTCAACAGGAATCAAAGTACTTACACTGCTGCGGGATATCAACCGAAAGACGGGAAAAACAGTCATTATTATTACACACAACCAGCCCATTGCACAGGTCGCGGACCGGGTCATCAAGATGAGGAGCGGTGAAGTTATTGAGAACTACCGGAACACGCATCCTGTTGATCCGGAAAAAGTTGAATGGTAGCAGCCAAAGGCGGTGAAAGAATGAAAAAGCTGAATAAGATGCTGTTCAGAGAGATTTTTAAATCAAAAGGCCAGTTTTTAGCTGCCGCAGCGGTTATATTTGCAGGTATCTCAATGTTTGCGGCTTCCTATATGTCCTATCAGAACTTGAAAAATTCTGTGGCCTATTATTATAGTCAATATAAATTCCTGGATTACTATGCTGAAACCAAAAATCTGACCGAAGAAGGTGTCCGGAGAATTGAAAAACTGGATGGAGTACGGCAGGCAGTTGGCAGAATCAGCGAAGATGTAGGTGCGGATATGGGCGAAGACCGACGGATGACGCTTAGACTCATATCACTACCTGACAATCAGCTGCCGGATGTCAACAGGGTGTTTTTCATCTCCGGCGGATATTTCAGTGAAACACTGGCGAACTCATGTCTTGTTGATCAAAAATTTGCTGAGTTTTACAAACTCGATAAAGGAGATACGATCAAGTCCATCATCAATCAAAAGATTGTTGAGTTCAAGGTTGCTGGGGTAGTAAGCAGTCCGGAGGCCATCTATGCGATGAAATCAGCAGAGTCGGTTTTTTCCTCGGCAGAAAGCTTTGGAATCATATATATCAAGGAATCAGCTGCAAGAAGTCTTTTAGGGCACGAAAACACCTATAATCAGGTGCATGTGCTGTTTAAACAGGGAATTGACGAGAAAAAGGTGATTGACAGGATTGAAGACATATTGAAATCCTATGGATTTGTGAATGGAGTCAAACGGAAGGATCAATTAAGCAACACCATGATCAAGGATGAAATTTCCCAGCTCGAGATGATGGCCTATCTGTTTCCTGCATTGTTTCTTTCGGTAGCAGCAATTATTATCTATATCATGCTGAGGAGGATAGTGAACAACCAGCGAACCCTGATCGGTGTCATGAAGGCTTTTGGGTATACAGATGCCAGAATTATGTGGCACTATATTCTTTATTCATTACTGATTTCCTTCTGTGGAGCAATACCGGGTATACTTGCTGGGACTTACCTTGGTAGCCTGATGACCTCAATGTATACACAGATCTATAATATTCCTGTGCTAAACGTCAAAATATATTGGAATATCCTGTTTGGCGGAATACTGCTGAGTTCTGTATTTTGCCTTTTGGCGGGATTCAATTCGGCAAAGAGGGTACTTTCCATACAACCAGCCCAGGCAATGCGATCGGAAGTTCCAAAAGCCGGACGGAGAGTGTTTGTTGAGAATATATCCTTCGTTTGGAAGAAACTGTCCTTCAGTTGGAAAATGAGCGTCAGGAATATCTTCAGAAGCAGGCAAAGAGCCATGTTTACACTTCTGGGAATGGCATTTACCATCATGTTTTTCATGGTGACCATTTTCTTTTTGGATTGTGTGAATTATGTACTGGATAAACACTTCTTTGAATTTCAAAGCCAGGATTACAAGGTCTATTTTTCGAAACCTGCGGCCTACCATGATGCGGTTGAACTTGAAAGCATTCGAGGGGTAAGGCGGGTTGAGCCTGTACTTGAGATGCCGGTTGAGCTCAAAAACGCATGGAGGGAAAAAAACACAATGTTTGTTGGGCTGACCAGGGATTATTCCTTCTACAGGTTCAGGAACGAAGCGCAAAAGACCGTGAAAATCAGTTCTTCAGGGATTATGATATCCGATGTACTGGCAAAAAAGCTGTCAGTTAAGACCGGCGATACTATAACTTTTAAAAGCCTGAACGGAGATGATAAAAAAAGGGATGTCAGAATCAGCGGGATCATTAAACAGTATATAGGGTTCAATTGCTATATGGATATCCTGCAACTTGGAAAGCTGGTCGAGGAGGGGCTTTACTCAACGGGTGCATTGATGAGCATAGAAAAAGGTATGGAAGAAAAGGTCAAGGAAGAGCTTTTCAAGATCCCTGGCATTGAGATGGTAGAGTCCAGATTGGAATCCTATGAAACCTTCCAGCAGTATATGGAACTAATGTATGTTTTTATTGGATTAATGATCATCTTTGGTACTATTATGGGTTTTGCTACCATATTCAATACGACAATCATCAATATTATGGAAAGACGGAGGGAGTTGGCTTCCCTAAAAGTATTGGGTTATTCCCCCAGGGAAATAGAAAATACAATTTTACGCGAGAACCTGCTGCTGGGAATTATAGCCCTGGTTCCGGGGGTTGTTCTCGGAAGATTAATGTGTGAGGCCCTGGCAAAAGCATTTAGTACAGAACTCTTTGCCCTCGATGTCATCATTTACAATAGAACCTATATAATTACTTTTATTTGTATGTTTCTATTTATCCTCCTTGCTCAATGGGCCAATAAGAAAAATATTTCGGGGCTGGATATGGTGGAGGTGCTTAAAAACAGGGAAGGGTAAAGAGTTGATAAAAAAGGGAAAATGTGAGCTGAGGACGAGTTGTATAAAAAGAGGATAATACGTTGAAGGAGGTCTTAATGTGTTGGGGAAACTTGAATTATTAAAAAAACTAAAAAAGAAAAATCTGATCATTGGTGCTATTGGAGCAGGTGTTGTTCTGTTTATCGTAGCAGTAAACTTGGCCAATTCAACAGATGTAACTATAGAACTTGCTCAGAAAGGAACACTGCAGGAACGCATCGAACTTCGAGGAAAGGTCCAATTGGATGCCAGGGAAAAAGTGTTCAGCCGTTTAAGCGGTACCATACAGAATATTGTCGCCAAAGAAGGGGATTCTGTTGAAGTGAATTCGGTACTTGCAAAATTGGATGTTCAGGATCTCAATCTGGAGCTGGGAAAGGCTCAGGAAGCATACAATGCTGCCAAAGCCGCCGCTGAAGAATATAAAACCAGCACGAAGCCGGAAGATATCAGACAGGCACAGGCTCAGGTACAGCAGGGAAGCATTGCATTGGAATCCGCATTAAAGGACTATCATTACAAAGTGGATAAGTTGGAAAAAATACGCTCTCTTCATCGGGATGGGGGTGCATCCGCTCAGGAGCTGAAGGACGCGGAGTTGATGGTAACAGCTGCCGAGGGAGTCTTAAAGGATGCGAGACAGAGGCTGGAAATCGAAAAAAGCAACCTGAGCCGTATCCAAAAAGGAGTATCGGAATATGGAGTAGATGCTAAAGAGGCCCATGCAGAACAAGCAAGGTTACAGGTTGAAGAGTTGAAAACCAGCCTTGGAAGAACCTCTTTCTATTCGGGAATGAAGGGAATTGTACTTGCAAAGCACGTGGAAAAGGGAGATTTTATTCAACCTGGGACTTTACTATATGAAATCGGGGACAATAGCTCAGCGTTTATCCGTGTAGATGTGCTGTCGGACGATGCTGAAAAAATCAAGGTGGGGCAGAAAGCCATCATCACCGGAGAAATCCTGAAAGATAAGGAATATTCCGGGGAGGTTTTCTTTATTGCCCCCCGGGCTGAAACCAAAGTTTCGACCCTTGGGATAGAACAGCAGCGGGTAGAGGTCAGAATCAAATATGATAATACCGCCATTCAACTGAAGTCAGGATACGGAGTGGATGTTAAGATCATTGCGCAAGAAAAGCAGAATACAGTTTTTGTACCGGATAAGGCAGTATTTGACCTGGAAGGCGAGGATGGAGTATTTACCATTAAAAATGGGAAGCTGGTTTTGAAGCCGGTGAAGACAGGAATAGAAAATGATGACTTCATTGAAATTCTTGAAGGCGTATCGGAAGGCGATCAGATCGTAGTGGATCCGGATAATAAGTTGAAACCGGGGTTGAGGGTAAAATAAAGGCAAAATAGAAGCGAAGGTCTGCAAATTATTTAAGGGTGGGGATTTCCTGCACCCCTTTTTTTATGGAATTTTGTATGATAGAATGTAAAAGGTTTACAGAAGAAAAAATTAGAAGGTGAAAAAACTCATGCGTGCTTTTATCGGGATCGATTTCACGAATGAATTAAAGGATGAAATCAGTAAGCTCCAGAATATACTAAGACCTTTAGCATCCTCCGGACGTTGGAAATATCGGGATAACTTTCATCTTACACTAAAGTTCCTTGGGGACATTGATGAAAATGCAGTGAAATGTATTGATGAAGAGCTCAGGAGCATAACGGGACAGAAAGCCGGATTCAAACTTAGAATTTCTGAAGTGGGGAAGTTTCCCGGCAGGGAAAATATTCGGGTGCTGTGGCTTGGCGTTGATGGAGATATGCGGAATCTATTTGATTTGCAAAGGGAGATTGAAACAAGAATGCAAACCTGCGGTTTTGAGAGCGAAAAGCGGCGTTATTCTCCTCATGTTACCATTGCCCAGGACGTTGTATTCAACAGAAACTTTGAAGAAATCAGGGGATTATTTGGAGGTATCCGATTTACTGAGATCATTGCAGATAGAATCTGCTTGTTTAAAAGCGAGCAAATAGGAAATAAGAGGGTTTATACTCCGGTTCGGGAGTATCTGTTGAAGAATAGATAATATAACGGTTCTATGGGGTGGGGAGAAGAATGAAATATAAATGGATATTTTTTTTACCGGCGGTTTTGTTGCTGATTTCATCCAGTGCAGGGTTGATCCTTTATTTTAATCATCAACAGGCCTCACAGGTCGTTACGGTGATGAAGAAAGTTGAGGAACCTAAAGCGGTGAGCCCAAAGGCGGAGACACCCCTGAAAGCCCCTGAAAACGTTGCTGAAAAGGGAATGACTGAAGAAAAAAAAGAAGAAAAGATAAATGCGGAAGAAAAGAAAGATGTTTTAAAGATTATTGCAGTTGGAGATATTCTTCTGGGCAGAGGCGTCGGCTCCAGACTTGAAAAGGACAAAAGAGGCTATATTTACCCCTTTGAAAAGGTTGCAAACTTCTTGAAAGAAGGGGATGTGGTATTTGCCAACCTGGAAGAACCGATCACAGCAAGCACCCACGGTTTGCTGGGAATCAACCAGGGGGGCAAGTACGTATTGAAAAACGATGTGAAAGCTTTTGAAGGAATAAAATATGCAGGATTCAATATCGTCAACCTGGCCAACAATCATATTCTTGATTATTATGACAAGGGTCTTTACGACACTCTGGAATTATTGGATAAAAACGGGATTGTCTATGCCGGTGCAGGCAAAAACCTGAATGAAGCCAGGAAACCGGCAAGAATAGAGCGAAAAAACTTAAAAATCGGGATGCTTTCCTATACCGATATGTCGGAAGTGTTATATAAGGGGAACCCTCCGATTCGATTTATTGCCGACAAGAGTAAAGCTGGGGTCGCCCCAAGGAATACCGGGTATATCAAAGAGGATGTGGACAAGCTGCGAAAAGAAGCGGACCTGGTGATTGTTTCCCTGCACTGGGGAAAGGAAGAAAGCTTTGATGTGCTTCCTGAGCAGATTGAGCTGGCGCATACGTTGATGGATCAGGGGGTTGATATTATTTTAGGTCATCATCCCCATCAGTTTCAAGGGATAGAAATTTATAAGGGAAAACCTATCATCTACAGTATGGGGAATTTCTTATTTGACCAGAACGATCCGGAAAATCAGGAATCGTTTATTTTGAATATGGAATACACGGGAAAGAGACTGACCGCTTTTCATGCCAGGCCTGTGAAAACCGTGGACAAGACTCAGGTTGTGCCTGTAACCGGGAAGGATGCAGAAAGCCTGTTACAGCGAGAGGTAATGCTTTCTCAAAAATTGAATTCCAAATGCAAAATCAAGGAGGATCAAATAGAATTTGAATTACCCTAGATCATGAAAAAGAATTTTGATTACATATAAGAAGTTTACACCCAAAAGCCATTTTTGTTGAGAAATGGCTTTTTTTGAAAACTTTTATCGAAAAAAGTTGAAAATACAGCGGTTCATCTTATATAATTTAACTGAATATATCTTTTCTTTTAATTCTCATTGTTATGCTTAAACGGTTGCAGCTTAAGGAATTCTTGTGCTTTCCTGGAGGAATGAAATGTTACAAAAGTTGAAATATGCTTTTTTTGTCATTTTTCTATTTTCGTTGTTTGCGCAAAATGCATATGCAGAACCCCGTGAGGTCCGCTTCCAGGTGGAGTCCAATTATCCGCCGTTTAAATTTATACAGAACGGGTATCTCACGGGTTTTGACATCGAACTTTCGAATATGATTTTTGATAATGGAGAGTACTCTGTAAAATACTCCCATGATTTTTGGGATAAGGTCTATGAAAGGTTGAAAAAAGGAGAAATTGATACCTGTGGACTTCTATCGGTATCAGAGGACAGGAAAAAGGATATCCTTTATTCAGATCCGGTTTTAACTACGCACTTTTCTCTGTATACCAGAAAACAGCATGGAAAGATCTCTTTGGAGAACCTTCACCGATATAAAATCGGGGTTGTGAAAGGGTACTATACCGAAAAGCTGTTGCGGGAACAGTTGAAAATCGATAAATACATAACATATCAAAATTTCGACAATTGTATCCTTGCATTATCCGACGGCGATGTTGATGTTGTATTTGCCAACCAGGAAGTATTTAACTATCTTTTAATTAAAAAGGATATGAGCGGGCAGATCGTTCCGCAGCTCACAGAGTTATTTATCGTTGATTTCGCGTATGGAGTGAGAAAAGGGAATGAGCCTTTAGTTTCCTATATAAATAAGAAAATTGCAGAAGTTAGGAAATCAGGGGCTTATGAGGGCGTTTATCAGAAATACTTTTTTAAGCATTCAGATTATTATACAGAAAATCAAAAGGAAAAGAGCATAAAAATTGCTGTCCTCATATTGGTTTTAATCATCGTGATGATTATGCTCCTTCAGCTTTATATCCGATTTTTGAAAAATAGAATCTCCAAAGTTAATGAACAGCTGTTCAAGGAGCATGAATGGCTGAGCATAACTCTGTCGAGCATTGGTGATGCAGTGATCGCCTCTGATGAGAAGGGAATCATCAATTTTGTCAATCAAACAGCGCTTTCATTGACGGGATATGAGGAAGAGCAGGTCATTGGGGCCCGGATCACGGATATTTTGGATATTGTTTTTACAAAAGAAGCTACTTCCGTCTCATCTTTGGAAGAATTGCTGAAAGAGCATGTTTCCTGCCAGTTCATTGACAATTTAAAGCTTAAATTAAAGGATGGAAGCGAGCATTGGATTTCAATCAATGCTTCCCCCATTAAAAGCGATACCGGCATGAATATCGGAACTGTCATGGTGATACGGGATATATCGGAGAAAAAGGCGGATGAAGAAAAAATCAACAACCTGGCCTATTATGATACACTTACCGGCTTGCCGAACAGGGCAATGTTTATGGATAGGTTGAGTGAGGCCTTAATACGATCACTGAAAAACGGTTCCTCCGGAGTTTTAATGTTTCTGGATATTGATAACTTTAAGACGGTGAATGATACATTGGGGCATATTTTTGGGGATGTCCTGCTGAAAAATATTGCCGCCATGCTGGTGGAAAAGTTCGGAGATTCAGTTTTCATGGCACGCCTGGGCGGAGATGAGTTTATTGTCATGAAAGAGGATATAAGAAATGTAGAGGAGGCTGTCGGGATCGCGGAAGGAATTCTGGGTAACTTCCGCCAGAACTGGCTGGTGCAGGACCGGGAGTTTTTCATAACGACCAGTATCGGAGTCACTGTCTTTCCCAAGGACGGATCGGATGAACTGACACTGCTTAAAAATGCAGACACCGCCATGTACCATGCAAAGGAATATGGGAAGAACAATTACAAAATTTATAATGAAAATATGAATGCGGCTGTCATGGAAAGAATTGAAATGGAAAACTACCTGCGGCATGCGATTAATAAAAAAGAGTTCACCATATATTACCAACCTCAAATCGATATCCGTTCTGGTAAAATAATAGGGGCGGAAGCGTTGATTCGATGGATCCACCCGATGAAGGGTCTGATACCTCCCAGCAGATTTATTCCCCTCGCGGAAGAATCCGGCCTCATAGTACCTATTGGCGAATGGGTGCTTTCCAATGCGTGCAGGCAATGGAAGAAATGGGTTAAAGAAGGTTTTGCACCGATGATGATTGCAGTAAATTTATCTGCGAGACAGTTTGATGAGGAAAACTTAATTGAGAGAATAGAGAGTATTATCAATGAAACCGGGATGGATCCCTGCTATCTGGATCTGGAAATCACAGAAAGCATCACCATCCATGATCTGGACTATTCCATCGAGGTATTAAAGAAGCTCAAAGATATGGGAATTCGGATTTCCCTGGATGATTTCGGGAAAGGATATTCCTCTTTGAATTACCTGAGGCAATTGCCCATCAATACACTAAAGATTGACAAGACCTTTATCGATGATATTGCAGTAAAAACAAACGAAACAGCCATTGTAAAAGCAATGATATCCATGGCTCACAGTATGAATCTGACAGTCACGGCTGAAGGTGTTGAGACTGAAGAACAGCTTCATTTTCTTCAAACCCAGCAGTGCGACAAGGTACAGGGTTACTTGTTCAGCAAGCCCCTGGAGGTCGGAGATTTTGAATTGCTTTTGAAGGAAGATAAGATTTCCCGCGGGAAAGGTTGATGAGTTCTGTACAGTGTCATGATCGTAGATGATGAAGAGATCGTTCGTCTGGAATTGAAAAAAGCGGTAGACTGGGCGAAATTGGGATTTTATATAAAAATTGAAGCCAGGAATGGGCAGGAGGCCTTGGAAAAATTGGGAGAGGACTCTGTAGACCTGGTGGTTTCGGATGTTAAGATGCCGAAAATTGATGGCATTGAACTGTATAAAGAGTTGAAAGATCATGCACAGTGTACCTGTACTATTTTTTTAAGCGGCTACAGTGAGTTCTCTTATGTCCGCCCAGCCCTGGTTCTGGGCGCTTTTGATTATATTCTAAAACCTCTGGAGGCTGAGAAAGTAGAGGAAATCCTTATCCGGGCTCACCAATTCCTTGAGGAAAAGACTAAAGAAAAGAAAGAAAAGGAAGCTTTATTAAAAAGCATTGAGCATCCACCCGCTTCCTATCCTATTGAGGGTGAAAAGCAGTTGCTGACTTACGTACTTCGAGGGGATGAAAAAGCTAAGCAGGTAATGGAAGCTATTTTGCAGGAATTACGTGATCGAAATTGTGATGATGACAGTATCCATCAAATTACCTTATTGCTGATTGCTAATATTTCAAAAAGCGTTCAGAAGCGGCATCCGTTTATTATCAAATTTTCGAATATTGAAAAATTAAGTGTAGAGTCAGCCGGTTACAGCGTCGGATTTCAAGAACTGGTTATAAATGCAAAGAAGCAGGTGGGAGAGCTCCTGAACATTATCCGCAGTTTTAAACTCGATCAAAAGGACAATGTTGTGATGAAAGCTTGCGAATATGTTCTCAACAATGTTGAAAGGGACATCACCCTTAGGGATATATCAGAACAATTCTTTATCAGCAGGAACTATTTTTGTTCCCTGTTTAAGAAGGAAACAGGGGAGAATTTCCTGGAATATGTTACCAGAGCCAAGATGGAAAGGGCAAAAATTCTACTGAGAGAGCATAATTTAAAAGCCTATGAGGTCAGCAGTATTTTAGGATATAAGGAAACTGCCTATTTCAGCAAGCTTTTTAAAAGGTATTCGGGATATAGCCCTACGGAATATAGAAAACACATTCCAGAAGATATTTTTTCTGCACAAAGGTAATAATTTATTAACTGAAAATCATAACTTTTTTATATTCACTTCGTGTCAAAACTAAGCTATTCTGTAATTATTGAGGGTTACAGATCCCTTGAAAACACATTGCTTCAAATTGCGGTTTGACCGTGACGGGACCTCTATAGATTATCAGCTAGGCCTATCCGTACAATGCTTTATTTCAATTTATACAACTGAATAACAGAATTGGCATACCGCAGATATGGGAAGTATATGGATGTTTATGCATGATTTGAGGGGGTAAATTTTTCTTTAAAGAAGGGAAAGCATGCAAAAAGAAATATATGTACTGTTGATTGAAGATTCAAAATATGATGAGGAATTGATTCTGTACCATCTCAGGAAATCAGGAATTCATGCATCCTCTGAGCGGGTATTCTGTGAAGAAGCCATGCGAAAAGCCCTGAGGAGCAGGGAATGGAATGTCATTCTGTCGGATCATTTCATGCCCAGTTTTGATTCCTTTGAGGCAATATCCATTCGAAATGAAATCTGTCCTCAAGTTCCATTTATTATTGTCTCCAGTTGCCTGGAAGAGGTCATGGAAAAAAGCGCAATTGAAAAGGGCTGCTGTGCCTGCATCCCCAAAAGCAACCTGAATAAACTGGGAGAAATCATCAAGGAAAAACTGAACCCAGTCTAAAGCGGAGAAAGCAGTTTTTAATCCGGAATTGTGAAGTATACAGTAGTCCCCTGATTCAGTATGCCTTCGATCCAGACTTTTCCGCCGTGCTTGTGAATAATTCTCTGAACAATGGAGAGACCGATCCCATGACCCTCAAACTCATCTTCCGTATGCATCCGCTGAAAAACTCCGAATAGTTTTCCTGCATATTTCATGTCAAATCCTACGCCGTTATCTCGAATATAGTAAATCAATTCGTTTTCATTGTGTTGGCAACCAACTTCAATGAGGGCAATATCTCTATTCCCCGTGAACTTTATTGCGTTTGAAAGCAGGTTTGAAATCATCTGACGTACCATGGATACATCTCCGAACAGTGGATGAACAGATCGAAGGTGAAACTGAATGTTTCTTTCAGAATGATGCGACTTCAACTCGTCAAAAACCCGGTGAATTAATGTTTTCATGTCAATTTCCACTTTGGTAAGCTGTGTTTTGCTTATCCGGGAGAATGCCAGCAAGTCATCGATGAGCTGGGACATCAGCGCAGTATTTTTTCTGATAATTCCAATTAACCGATTACATTCATCGTTTAGAACCCCGGCTTGTTCTTCAGCCAAAATTCTGCTGAAACCCTCAATGGCACGCAGTGGGGCTTTGAGATCATGGGAGACGGAAAAACTGAAGGATTCCAGCTCACGGTTTGCTTCTTCCAACTGAGATGTCCTTTCAATCACCCGCTTTTCAAGCTCCTTGTTAAGTTTAAAAACCTCTTCTTCTGCAGCAATTCTTTCAGTAATATCCGAACCAAAGCCAATGATACCGACAGTCTTACCGGTTTCATCCTTGTAAGGTACCTTGTCCGTTTTAAACCACCGGATTCCTGTTGGAGTGGTTACGGTTTCAATGATATTCAATTTTGGCAGGCCGGTTCGAAGAATTTCCCAATCGTCTGCTTCAAATTTTTCAGCATCTTCTTTTTTTAGAAATTCAAACATGGACTTTCCAATAATCTCTGAGCCCGAAAGCTTCATCACGTTTTCCAAGGTTTTATTGATACGGACAACCCGGCATTGGCTGTCTTTATAAAAAATCATGGCGGGTACGGTATCAAGAATCACCTGAAGTTCGGTTTGCTGTCTTTGAAGTTCCTTCTGCGCGTGGTGAATTGCCTGCATATCCTTTTGGATCAGGATAAAGAGCAGAAGGGCTGTGCTAAGGACAAAAGCCCAACCCTTATATATTGATATTTGGGTAATGATCAACGGATTGTGGAAAAACAATAGAACCAATCTGTCAGAAACAAGAATCCACAGTGTTCCTACCAATGCATAAATGAATGGAATCTTCACAGACGTTGCTTCGATAATACGCCAAAAATGTAAAATATATTGAATCAGTTTCTTAGAAATCTTTGAATTTAGTGAAAAATAAGACTTTTCCATGAGTAACTCTCCAGATAGGTTACAGGTTTGAATGATTCATATAATGTAAACCATTTTGATACTTGCATACAACTGCGATTTCCGTATTGTAAAGCACAAGTATCCCGACAGGAATAGTATAACATAATTTCTATTCCCTATCAAAGAAACCTCCATCAATGATGAAATGCATTTCGAACGGGCATTTTTAAAAGAAAGGAGGAGATAATAAAATGTAAACAGGGAAAAAGAGGTTGATGTTGTGAACACAAAAATAATCAGCTGTATATTGTTCATTATTCTGCTTTCAGCATGCGGCGGTGCGGGGAATTCCCCAACACCTCAAAATACACGAATGAGCCGGCTGGAAGTAGAACAGACGAGCCCGGTAAACAAAATAGAGATCATCGCAAGCAAAACCAAATTGAATCGAGGAGAAAACGGTGTCATTGTAATTCGTGGGAATCCGGGGATCACCTATACGATTTCTTCAAACTATACTGCCGGGGGAAAAACACTAAAAGCTACAGAACATGAGACTGCAGGACCTGATGGGATTGTGACCTGGACATGGTTCGTTACCCGGACGACTGCCCCGGGAACCTACCCTATTGAAATCACCGGCGGCGGAAATCATTTAAGAACATCCTTCACGGTAAACCAATGAAAAACAAAAGGGTGATATCCGATATCACCCTTTTATGCCGCTAAAAAACAACAAAAGAGCCCGTGATGATCTACGCTACAGCTGATACAGATCGTTTCATACCTGCACGCAATCTTTCGACTACATACAAGCATTACACAACCTATATCAACCTTTGCTCGACTACCAAAGATTCCTTAGAAACCTGCTGCAATCGTTAGACTGCAACAGACCTCCAGCATGAAGCCGGCAGCTTGAACAGGGACATCCACCAAAAACTTGGATGGCATACGAGCAAACTTTTTTATGCCTGCGGAACCTTTAGTAATCTTAGCTCGAGTATGAAACCCAAGACTGTGCCAGCCTCTCGAAAGAATTGCGCCTGATTCGAAAAACCGGCACAATCCTGGGTCTATACATCCCTTTTGACCACACTGCAATACTTTTTATACTGCAGTACAGCCTTACAGGACATATAATACTCTTCCCGCCGGCTAATACCAAGCTTTTGCGCTAAAGCCGAGGATAAAGCGAAACCGTAAGGTGCGAAATATCCATGAGCGAAACCTGATATTAACCTTTGGCCGAATATTATAAAGCCTTTAAGACCTTATAATATTCTTGGCTCGACCACCACGAACCCTTGTGCTATTATTATGGTCCGAAATCAAAGTTCAATGCATTCTAAATTATGGCATCGGCACCCAAAAACCATCATCATTTGCTGAACCGCCGGGCACCAGCATTCCGTCATCGAAAATAAAATTATGCTTCAAAAGCATTTTGTTGTTCCTATCCTGAACCAGTACAATCGCAGGCGGCGTTTCATAACGGCTGACAGCGCTGACTGTGCCAGGATTTCCAAGAACCAGCATGCATGACAACATCAATACGGCCAATACTATTTTAAGCTTTCGCATGAAAATCACTCCTTAATAATAAAAATATACTTAACAAGGTAATAAAATCATAGTTTCCTAATGTTTCAAAATTCAAACTCGCTGTGAGGTGTACTAAGTCAAGATCAAATAATTGGCCTAATGCTTAATAACACACAGAAAACTCATTCTATAATGAACCGTGACAGAAAATCAAGTGTTTTGGGTATGTAACTTCTGCCAGTGTATACATATTGAAAATCCAAAACTTTTTTAAGTGTAAGAGGAATTAAGCAGAAAGTGTAGAATTATGGAAAAGGAAAGGGGAGTTGAAAATGGACGATAGACATTATTCCTGTGATGTTACAAAGTTGGTTTGTGCAATTCTGAACAAGGAAAATGTAAAGATTGATTTGAATAATGCGGATAGTGTAATGATTAAGATCCAAACTGAGAATAATGAGGTTAAGACAATCAGTTTGGAAGACTTGCTTAGATCCGTAGCCAGTGATATTAAAGAGGTCCTATAGATGAGAATACAAACGAAATATGGGAACTGTTTTGTCAGCATGGAGACTGTTTAGTAACCCCATATATTGAAGACGCAGATTTGTAGGATGATACTCATTCAAAAAGGAGAAAGTGACATGATCCGATCTAAAATCAAGTTTTTTGATGGCACAGCCATCGAGTCCGATACACTGAAGGATGAAGAGATTCAGGGGCTGGGGGAGATGCTGAACGCCATCGTCCAGGGAAGAAAAGAAGATTTGGGGATCTCGCTTACGATTTCAGGTGGAGAAGCGGTGATCAAAAAATATCGTGATATTTTATCTGTGGAAATTCTGTTTGACTAAGGTTTTAATCGGTTGATTCCCTAAATAATACCAACCATAATCGGCATTAAAAAAGAAGGCTTTATGCCTTCCGAATGCTTTTCTTGTTTTTTGCAACATTTTTGACCGATAGTTTTTCAGCGATGTCAAGCTTTAACTTTCTAATCTCGAGTACGGTTTTAGCTAAAACCAGGATGCCGGTGATTACGCCCAAGATGGAGAGTGTATAATTGATTGCGCCTTGAATGCTCATTCAAATCACCTACATTCTCTCGTCACACCGTTTACATAGGTTCCTTTTTTAGAAAGTAAACCATGCTTAACATAAAATTCCCTCCTTTATTTCATTTTACCATATGGGAAGTATTTCCGAGAATTATTGCCCAAGTTATTATAGCAGATAAAACAGGCAAAATATTATGGAAATTCTTCAGCCAATTAACAGACTGTTTTCCATAAATTTTACACATCTTTCATAGGATTTTTCTTTAATTCTTATAAAATTGTTCCAAACACCCTTGTTAGAATGAAAATGTAGACCATCACTACAAAATGAAAAATAAGGAGTGTTGAAAATGAAAAAATTATTGGTATCACTTGCAACCGGGATTGTACTAATGTTAAGCCTGTCAGCAATGGCTATGGCAGCACCAGCGGAGAAGGATGCAGAGAAGGCAGCTTTTAAAACCGAGATTCAGGCGGTTCGGGATGAATTAAAAGGGTTGAAGGAAGAGGCTCAGGGAATCCGCAGCAACATCAAGTCTGAGAGAGCAGAGATTAAAGAAAAAGTGGACGCGCTGAAGGAATCAGGAGACAAGGAAAAAATTGAAGCTGTAAAGCAGTACAAGGGCCAGTTGCAAGCCGTCAATCAGGAGTTGAAATCCAACTGGGATGCCAGAAAGCAGCTGCGGGAAGAAATGAAAAGTGCCAGAGAGGCGAAAGATATCGAAACAGCCAGAGCTAAAGCTTCTCAATTGCTAGAGTTGAAAAAGCAAGCCATAGCAAAGCTGAACGAAAAACTTAAGCTTCTGGAACAGATTTGTGCATCATTGTAATCATTACAGTCAAAAAAGCCTATCTCTTTGAGGTAGGCTTTTTCTGTACGAAGAAATGCCAATTTCTCATTATGGTAAAAAATGTTGATTATATTATATGTTTATGCCGATAGAACTCTCGGTGACATCCTATGTATATACATCCAGTAAGACGAATAACAAAGGATGAGTATCAATTCAGATACAGAAGAGAGCAATGGTACAAGATGTACAAAAGAAAAACGGACCGTGAAAAAACATTTTTTCATGTGCTCCAAAGTAAAAGGAGGGCTTACCGGGAGAGGTAAGCTCTTCATATGAAAAAGGCTTTCTAGCGTTAATAATTTCTATTATTTCCACAAGGAAGTCTTCCGGCGAAGATATTGTCATCTGTTGCAAAGTCAAGTAGATTTTAATCTACGGATTTAAAAATTCGTTAGTTCAAATTTATGGGGAAGACAAGGATATAACAAAAGGTTTACTTCTTTGAAAATAAATTCTCCCACTTTAATTATAGCATATAAAAAATACTAAATGCAGACTATTTGTTCTCAATAGCTAGTGCTATAATGCAATAACACGCTTATAAACAGCCTCTACAAAGAAAATTACCGGGGTATATAGAATATTTGCTAAAGGTACATTATATATAGGCTAGTGCAATTCTCCGGTAAATCGTTTTAGCCCGAAGGATGTCATCAAAATTATCAAAAAAGGAATTGCTAAAGGAGGGAAACATATGAGTTCCTATGTGCTTGGTTTTCAGGACATTGACAAAACAAAACTCATGGTTGTTGGGGGTAAAGGCGCGAACCTGGGGGAACTTTCCAAGATTGATGGAATACGCGTACCGGACGGCTTTTGTATTTCTACTGAAGCCTTTAAAAGAATCTTAGGAGAAACGCCGTCGATGAACGAATTACTTGATCAGTTATCGCTTCTAAAGGTGGAAGACCGATCTGGTCGCAAAAGAAATTCGCTTTTGCTGCTCGACCAAGCAACTCGGGATAAAATCGGTGAGCTTACTGGTGAAATCCGCAGAGTCATCGAAGGGATAGCCATTCCTCAAGACATTCATGAAGAAATCACCTGTTTCCTCTGCGTACTTGGTGAAAAAAATGCCTATGCAGTACGATCCAGCGCGACTGCAGAGGATTTACCGACGGCCTCCTTTGCTGGGCAGCAAGACACGTATTTGAACATTATCGGAAAGGAAGCAATCCTAAAGCATATCACCAAGTGCTGGGCATCGCTGTTTACCGAAAGGGCAGTAATTTACCGTGTCCAAAATGGCTTCGACCACCGCAAAGTCCATCTGTCTGTGATTGTTCAGAAGATGGTCTTACCGCAGTCATCAGGAATTCTGTTTGCTGCCGATCCCGTCACTTCCAATAGGAAGGTGTTATCCATTGATGCCGGCTTCGGACTTGGTGAAGCTTTGGTTTCCGGCCTGGTAAATGCTGATATCTATAAAGTGCGTAACGGCAAGGTGATCGATAAGAAGATATCCACCAAGAAGCTGGCTATTTATGCCTTAAAAGATGGCGGTACGAAAGAACAGGAGATTGAGCCTGAGCGGCAGAACAGGCAAGCGCTGACGGATGAGCAGATTTTGCAGCTTGAACGCTTGGGCAGAAAGATCGAAGAACATTTCGGCTGCCCCCAGGACATCGAATGGTGCCTTGGCAGGGGACATTCCTCAAACCACAGAGACGGTCAGATAAATGAGGAGTGTCCCCTTACCTTGTACATTGTCCAGAGCAGGCCAATTACAACTTTATACCCCATCCCTGAGGCAAATGACCAAGAGAAGCACGTCTATTTATCTGTTGGACATCAACAAATGATGACCGACC
>JAOAAU010000074.1 GCA_026418695.1 Clostridia bacterium | reverse complement strand
TCGAACCAGCGACACGAGGATTTTCAGTCCTCTGCTCTACCGACTGAGCTATCTGGGCAAATTGGCGACCCGGAAGGGGCTCGAACCCTCGACCTCTAGCGTGACAGGCTAGCGTTCTGACCAACTGAACTACCGGGCCACTAACAAGTGCTTGATTATTGTACAACAATTCATTACCTTTGTCAAATGGTAATTGGTGGGCACTATAGGGCTCGAACCTATGACCCTCTGCTTGTAAGGCAGATGCTCTCCCAGCTGAGCTAAGCGCCCATTTGTTGTTCGTCGTCAAGCGACAATTGATAGTATACAAAAAGAACGGTATAAAGTCAACACTAAAATGCAGACATTTTTAAAATTATAATGATCTATCTTTACTATGCTAGATAATTCTTAAACTATCTCACAATTGCATCAAAACAAGAACAAACGGCATAAACATCCTTAATCCGTTGGGAACACTGTCTTTGAGCACTATCTTGTTCTGGATCATGATCTTTTCAGTTTCCTGCACCTTGTTACTCCCCTGGTATACATCAACAAAAATACAATAAAATACCTCGACCGTTTTAACAATCACCAGTCGAGGTACAAAACGATTAGCATGTTTCCAAGATTTTTTTCAAGTCTTCTTCAGAAAAATGGTGTTTTTCGTTACAGAAATGGCAATGAAGTTCCGCCCCATGCTGCTCTTCAATGATATTTTTTATTTCTTCCCTTCCAAGACTGATGATGGCTCTCTCCATTCTTTCTCTGGAACAGTTGCAAAGGTATCTGCAGCCCATGGAATCAATAAACCGCATCTCCTTCTCTCCGAGAATCAATTGAAGAATGTCTTCCGGACTTTTTCCTTCGGATAATAGCTTCGTCACAGGAGGTATTTCATTGATCTTGGCTTCTAGGAAGTCAATGATATCATCTCCGGCTCCGGGCATCAATTGTATGATGAATCCTCCGGCATTCGCTATACTCTCATCGGAATTCACCAGTACCCCCAATGAAACCACCGAAGGAACCTGCTCTGAAGAAGCATAGTAATAAGCCAAGTCATCTCCAATTTCCCCGGTGACAAGTTTTACATAACCCACATAGGGTTCCTTCAGGCCTAAGTCTTTAATGACATTTAAATATCCTTCTCGTCCAACTGCACTTCCTACATCGAGTTTGCCGTATTCATTCAAGGGAATACTCACTTCGGGATTGTATACATATCCCCTGACATTGGCAAAGGTATCCGTAACTACAACAATGCCTCCCAGTGGGCCGTCCCCTTTAACCTGGAGTGTAAGCACATCCTTTGGATTTTTCAAAGACATGGACATCAATGCGGCAGCCGTCATGGTTCTTCCAAGGGCTGCAGAAGCTACCGGAGACAAACCATGGATGTTCCGCGCTTCATTCACCATCTCTGTTGTAATCGCTGCAACAGCCCGGATGGTACCTTCTGCTGCAGTTGCTCTAACTATGTAGTCTTCCATAAACTGTCCCTTTCCTTATTCGTTATTTATCGTACTAAACAATAACATACTAAACCTAACTGGAACTTCTCCTATCGTTATAAGGATTTGATCAAAGTTAAAAGGATTTATTCTCATGGTATTTTCTCTATAGAATTTGAAAACCCCGGTATAAAATATACCGGGGTGATAACTGGCTACATCAATTTATGTTAATATAAAACTTTAATTACATAGCCTTCGCACTTAAAAAATTAAGCCTTAGAAACGTTTGCTGCCTGAGGGCCTTTTGCGCCTTCAACAACATCAAATACAACTTCTGCGCCTTCTTCAAGTGTCTTAAATCCGTCCATAGTTATTGCTGAAAAATGAACAAATACGTCATTTCCGCCTTCTCTTTCGATAAAGCCGAAACCCTTTTCAGCATTAAACCATTTAACTCTTCCTCTTTCCATGCTTTCAATCCTCCTGAAATAATTACTTTACGTTAGCTGAACAAAGATGTTCTTACTAAACAATTAAATAAAGTGTAACACACCATTTGTCGAATTGTCAATTAATAATTTAGCTCTTTGTCAGTTTGGTTCCCCTTGTTCAGGTTTCCATAAGTACTTTTCTAAATCTATTATACCGCTTTGATCAAATATTATTCCCTCATCCTGAAGTAATTTTTTCTGTACTTCCAAGCCGCCAAAAGCAAAACTTCCGCTAAGTTCACCCCTCCGATTGACAACACGGTGACATGGAATCACTCCCGGCTCCGGGTTTGAGTGAAGTGCCCAGCCTACAATTTTCGACTTTGTTGGTTGCCCTAGAATTCTAGCAATTTGTCCATACGTTGTCACTTTCCCCCGTGGTATTTGCTTTACAACTCGGTAAACATCGTCAAAAAAAGCCATCTATTCTCACCCCATTACAGAAATACTATTTTCGCCATGTCCATAGCAGCACAACCTCACTCGATCTGTATTGATTCATCCATACTATGTTAACGAATCATTTTTCAATCCACTATGCCTGCTTTTTACAAACAAAAAATATTCTCTTGCTTTTTGAGTGAGGTTTTGAAAGCTTCAGTTCATCATAAATACCGCTCAAGTACAGCCCCGAATCCTTGATGATATTTTTTAGTTCTTGCTTTGAATAGGCTCTTTCATAGTGGATTTCATCGTATTTTTTATAGTATTCCTCTTCCTTAACGAAAAAAGTCAAGTCAAACTCGCACAATTTTTTTCTGCTGTTATAGTAATTCTTCCATATATAAGACGCATCTTCGCTGATATCGTAGAATACATTGTTTCCTAAAACGTGCTCAAGCTTAAAGGGTGAATTGATATCGAATATGAAAATCCCACCAGGGTTTAAATAATTATGAACCAGTTTGAACATCTTTTTTAAATCCCTCGGATTTGTCACATAGTTCACACTATCCATCAGGCAAACAATAGCATCTACCGTACCATAAAGCTCGAAATCAGTCATATCCTGATTAAGATACAGGATATCCAAGCCTTGCTCCAGAGCTTTTGATTTTGCACAGGATAGCATGTCCGGAGAAATATCAATTCCTATGGATTCATGCCCTCTTTTCGCCATCTCCAGCGTAAGGTTTCCAGTTCCGCATCCCAAATCCAGCAGTAACTTCGGACTGACATTGTTGATTGCAAATATTTCTTCGATATAATCAGCCCATTTGGAATAATCAATATCATACATCAATGTATCATATATGTAAGCAAAGTTCGTATACATTTCAACCTCCAAAATCATTCACTTTTTTAGTATTGAAGATATATCCGTATGGCTGCGGTAAGTTTTCAAAACAAAAATATCAATTTTCTTCTGCTAACCATTTTTACTCTTAGCAAGGTATCTACTCCTACAAGAACGTTTTATAGAACTTCTATTTGTTAGCGCCTATTGCACGTTACGTATAACCTATTATCCATTACCGAAAACCCATAACCCGTAATCATTATACCATAAAGAAAGCCGGCAAGTTTTAAACTTGCTGGCTTTTTTCAGCTTGCAGCATTTTCTTCTTTTTCGTAATCAGGCCGCCAATTCTACCCGTTTCCTTTGCAGAAAGGCTCTTCCAACCGTAGTTCTTGACCTTTTCAATCAAACCCAGTTCGGAAATAACCTCAAACTTTAATTTCTCATCCAATTCCGACACTTTATCCCACCTCCATAGACGGTAGTATGTGGAGAATTGGACTTTTTATACATTCTTTATTACTGGGCAGCCTTTACTGCTTCCAATGCTTTTTTGAGCTGTACATCATCTTCCTTAGGCACCTGGGATGCCGGCAGCCCTTTATATTTTTCATCCAGTGTTACTTCTATGTCCGGCATGATTCCTATACCCTGTATACATACACCGGATGGGGTAAAATAGCGAGCAATGGTGACTTTGATCCCGGAACCGTCATCTAAAGGACGGATGGTCTGAACCAACCCCTTACCGAAGGATTTTGTTCCTACCAGGGTAGCCTTTTTATGATCTTTTAAGGCTCCAGCAAGAATTTCAGAAGCACTTGCGCTATTCCCATTGATCAGAACACTAATTGGCATTTCTAATTCCTTTTCATCCGACTGTTCTTCTGCTCTCCTCTTATTTCGGTCCTCCGTGTAAACAATCAGCCCTTTCGGAAGCAACCGGTCTGCGATTTGGACCACTTGACTGTAATCCCCGCCCGGATCGTCTCTTAAATCTATGACTAGCCCCCTGATCTTCTTTTGAAGGAGTTTGTTCAAGTGCTCTTCAAAGTCCTTGGCAATATTGCTGTCAAACATCACAAGTTTGATATATCCAATATTTCCATCCATAATCTCACTGCTGATATTGCTGATTTTTATCTTCTTTCTGACCAATTCAAAATCAATGGATTTGCCTTCTGTCTGTCTGTATACCGTCACTTTCACATTTGTATTCTCTTTCCCCTTGATCATGCTGATGACCATGTTTTCATCCTTAATGGCCGTCACATCAGAGTCATCCACTTTGATAATCTTATCTCCCTGTTTGATTCCGGCTTTTGCTGCTGGAGACCCTTCAAAGGGTTCTATTACAGTCAGCAAACCATTATTGTCTGTCGTAATGGATATGCCGATTCCTACATAGCTACCTTCCGACTTTTCCATGAACATCTTCATCTGTTCCTTGTTAAAATAGGAAGTATAAGGATCTTTCAAGGAATCTGCCATTCCGGCAACCGCACCTTCCAGAAGCGTATTCTCGTCAACATCCATATAGTATTCCTTTTCAAGGATACTTCTGACCTTATTGAATTTTTTAATATTTTCCGCACTTACCTTACTCGAATCAAACCCTATTTGATATTGGGGCCCGAAACGGTCCATTCCATAAAAAATAAAGGTCGATATAGCAAAGGTTACAATCGCAGTGACCACTACCAAGGAAATAATCCCCAGGATTACACTTCTGTTCTTAATCAATTGATTACACTCTCCTGTCAACAATTCGTCGATATATGCCTATAATATCTTATGCTTTCAAAAGCAGCAATAAACCCGGTTATCCCGGGTTAAGTCCTTAAATATTTACGTATGACAATGACTACTGAAATTCAATCTTTTTACGCCATTATGGAATTACTTGAAATAGCTCATCGGATCTACTGTAGAACCGCCCTTTCTAACTTCGAAATGGAGATGTGGACCTGTAGATAGCCCTGTACTTCCTATTTTTGCAATTACCTGACCGGATTTTACTTCCGCACCGACTTTCACTAACATTTTACTGCAGTGGGCATATAAAGTCGATATTCCGCCACCATGATCCACAATTACCGTATATCCGTATCCGCTCTGCCAACCCGCGAGAAGCACGGTTCCATTGTTGGCAGCCTCAATGGAAGCTCCGCTAGCAGCATGGATGTCTATCCCGGAATGAAATTTCTTCTTTTTAAGTATAGGATGTATTCTATTCCCATAATAGGATGAAATCTGGCTGGAACTTGGAACTGGCCAGTTCATCGCCCCGCCGGTGTATTTTTTCGTGCTTTTTTTCGTCAAATTTCTGATTTGATCCGCAATTTCATTCGATTTTCTTTCCAACGCATCTTCTTCAGCCTCAAGCTGATCCAGTTTCTTTTTGATCGCTTTGAGTTCCTGATCCAGGTCTGCTCTTGAAACCTTGATGTCATTCAAAACCTGCTGCTTCTCGCTGGCACGTTTCTGAACATCTGCTTTTTGCCGTTCCTTTTCTTCTTTCTTGAATTCAACATCCTGCTTCGCCATTTCCAACTGCTCCACCATATCCTTATCCTTTTTGGAAATCATGGAGATCAGTTGAAGCCGTTGAAAGAAATCCCCGATGTTTTTTGATTCAATCAAAGTTTGAACATAGGAAGACTCTGAACTTTCATACATAACTCTAAGGCGGGTCTTAAAAAGCTCCTGCTGCTGTTTATATTCAGCTTCAGCTTCAGCAATTCCATCATCAATGGTTTTAATCTCTTTGTTGAGATCATTGATCTGGGTAACCACCTTCTGGAATTCCTGTTTCTGCTTATTCTCAGAACTGATCAGGCTTTTCTGCTTCTCTTCCGCCTCTTTCTTTTTCTTTTCTTCTTCTTTTTTCTTTTTATTTACCGCACTCATCTGGCTTTCGATGGTGCTTTTCTTCTTCTTCGCATCAGTCAGTTGATCCGCCGATGCAGGTAATACTGAAAGAAATGTAAATGTAGATAAAATAACAAATACAACAATTTTCTTCACCAGTAAGACCCCTCCCAGGAAAATTCTTTAATCTATTAAACATGTAAATACTTTCGAATGGACATTACGCTTCCAATTGCTCCCACGCTTGACCCTATTATAGCATATAATGAGATGATCTCAAACCCTATCTCCCTCATTTTTACAAATTTGATGAAACTAATCCCGCTATAAATCAGATCACTGTTGACTTTATCCCCGATAGCGCTATATCCGTAGCTTATAACCACAAAGGCAACAACTGCGCCCAAAAACCCAATGATAATGCCCTCAATGACGAAGGGCCAGCGAATAAACCAGTCTGTGGCACCGATATACTTCATGATGTTGATTTCTTTCCGCCGGGCAAAAACAGTCAGCTTGATCGTGTTGGAAATAATAAACATCGCTACTATTAATAATATGGCAATGACAATGACACTTATGAGCCTCAACCAGTAACTTAATTTCGAAATGGTCTCTATTACCTGCTGAGGATAAGTTACTTTTTCTACACCTTTGATGGATCTCAGCTCCTCAACCGCTTGTTTGCTCTCTTGAGGCTTGTTTAACTTGATTTTGAAGGAAACCGGCAGAAAACTTTCGTCCATCCCCTCCAAAACACTCGCATTGTTTTCAAGCATTTTCTTCACTTTGTCGAAAGCATCCTGTCTCGTAACCTTTGTATATCCCTGAATTTTCGTATTGTCTTTGATTGCCTGCTCTACCGTTTGAACCTGAGCATCATCCAGTTCATGATCACAAAAAACTTCCAATTCAGGCTGTTCCTCAAGCCCCTTAAGGTTCTGTCCCAGGTTGATGGTGATCAACAGGAACATTCCGAATATCACCAATGAAGCTGCTACAATGCTGATGGAGGCAAGGGACATCAGTTTGTTTCTGTATGCATTTATAAATCCTTCCTTAATGATGTATTTTGTAGTCCTTATCTTCATCTCCGTATTGTCCTTTCTCCTGGTCTCGTACGATTTCACCCTTGTCGATGGCTACAACCCTCTTCTTCAGTGCGTCTACGATGCTTTTTTCGTGTGTAGCTATGATCACAGTAGTCCCTCTGCTGTTGATCTCACTCAACAACTTCATAATCTCCCATGAAGTCTCAGGATCCAGATTTCCTGTCGGTTCGTCTGCGATCAGAAGGCATGGATTGTTCACCAATGCTCTTGCAAGGGCAACTCTCTGCTGTTCTCCACCGGAAAGCTGATTCGGATACACATTTGCTTTTCTGCTTAAGCCTACCAAAGCCAGCGCCATTGGAACCTGCCGCCTGATCTCCTTTGGTTGGGCTTCTACGATCTGCATTGCAAAAGCCACGTTCTCATATACGGTTTTATTGGGAAGCAACCTGAAGTCCTGAAAAACAATACCCAGGCCCCTTCTTAAATAAGGCACCTCATTGCGCTGCATTGTACTTACGTTATATCCATTAACGAATACCTCACCGTCAGAGGCATCCTCCTCTTTTAATATCATCTTCATTAGTGTTGATTTACCGGACCCACTGGACCCGACAATGAAGACAAACTCGCCTTTACTTACCTTAAGATTGATATTTTTTAATGCAACGGTGCCATTGGGGTATTTTTTTGTTACATTTTTAAATTCAACCACATTAACACTCCTATTGATAAATAATATTTAAAAGTCATCCGTCAAAAAGTCCGTAATCATCAGTGTCATAACAATCCCCAAAAGGAAGGAAACGACATCCTTAATATTTTCTACATAGATCCAGGAAAAACCTTCTTATTCCAGTAAAAACAGTTCGACATTTTCAGAAGCATTATATTCTTTCGTCACGGTCCAGGTATTTTTTGACCATTAACGCAATTTTGAAGGTTATGGCATCATCAAATTTTCTCAAATCCAGTCCTGTCAGCTTTTGAATTTTGTCCAACCTGTAAACCAGCGTATTTCTGTGCACAAACAATTGTCTGGAGGTCTCGCTGATATTCAAGCTGTTTTCAAAGAATTTCTGAATGGTAAGCATGGTTTCGGAATCCATAAAATCAAAGTTATCGCCCTTGAAGAATTCATCCAAAAACAGCTTGCAATTCGCCTCCGGCAGTTGATAGATCAATCTGCCAAGCCCAAGACTATTATAACTGAAGATATATCGGTCTTCTAAAAATATTTTTCCAACAAGCAGGCTGATTTGTGCCTCTCTATAAGATCTTCCGATATCAACAACATTTTCTGCAATGGTTCCTATTCCGACGTACGCCTTCACCATGAGCTCTGTACTCAAGGTATCTGCAATAATATTTGCAGTTTTCTCAACCTCGCGATAATCGGTATTGGACTTCAATTCCTTGATCAAGACAATCTGTTCCTTGTCGGGAATCAGGATAAAATCTTTGGATCTATTAGGGAAAATGCCCTGGACTACCTCGTGTACATAGGTATCCTTGACGCCGCTGGTTTTAATGATAAAGACAACCCTTGGAACGCTGTAGGATACGTGCAGCTCCTTTGCTCTTGCAGCAATATCCCCGTGTACCAGTTCATCCAACATAATGTTCTTAATGAAAATGTTCTTGTCGTATTTTTCATCATAGCCAGCTTTCATTCCCAGAATATTGATGGAAATGATCGAAAGAAGCTTACTGCTTTCTTCACTCTGGAAGTCGGCAAGAACAACATAGTCCACCTTGTTTCTATTGAATACCTTTTGAAAAGAAATCCCTGAATAAACAGCCTCTTTTGTTTCAGATCCGATAAATTCCTTTAAGAAGGGGTAAGTTTTCTCAAACCTTGCTTCATCAGCACTAGCCAGTATATTTCCTGTTTCATCAGCAATTCCAATGTGTATACCCGTAGTTTCTCTTACCTGGGTAACATAATCTTGAAGCATTTTAGCGAACAAAGACCTCACCCTTTTTCTTTTATAATGACATCCTGATACCCTAATATAAAGCCAATGGCAAACAAATCACTTTAACCGTTCAAACTTCCCTCAAAGTTGTGATCTCCGCTGCCATCCACTAGAATAAAACTAATTTGTGCTTGTCCGACTTAATTTCGAGTACGCTTTATACAAAGCGCATATAATGATTATACACAAAAAAAAAGAAAAGAGGAAGATTTTATCCATCTTCCTCTTAATATCTATGGTTTGATTAGTTAAGAATAACTCTTTCAGTTTCCTTGTCAAACAAGTGAATCTTGTTAACATCTAAAGCAACCTTAACAACATCACCGGCTTTAGCCTTAGTTCTTGGGTTAACTCTTGCAGTAAAGTTTACATCATCAATGATCATGTAGAGGTAAGTTTCTGAACCAAGAGCTTCAACAAGATCGATCTTAGCTTCTACGATGCTGTCCTGCATAGTTTCAATGTACATTGCTTCGTCATGAACGTTTTCAGGTCTGATACCCATGATAACATCCTTGCCGATATAGTCTGTTCCTTCCAACTTCTTAGCTTTTCCTTCAGGAAGCTTAACATCATCCTTACCGAATACAAGGTGGATTTCAGCGCCGCGTTTTTCGAGTCTGGCAGTGATGAAGTTCATCTGCGGGCTACCGATAAATCCAGCAACGAACAAGTTGCATGGTCTGTCATACAATGTTGTAGGTGTATCTACCTGCTGAATGAGACCATCTTTCATAACAACGATTCTGGTACCCATGGTCATCGCTTCTGTCTGGTCATGTGTTACGTAGATGAAAGTAGTCTGGAGCTTCTGATGGAGTTTACCGATTTCAGTTCTCATCTGTACTCTCAATTTAGCATCGAGGTTGGAGAGAGGTTCGTCGAACAAGAATACTTTAGGTTCACGAACGATCGCACGACCAACTGCAACTCTCTGTCTCTGACCACCGGACAATGCCTTTGGTTTTCTATCAAGTAAATGCTCTATGTCAAGAATCTTTGCTGCTTCATGAACTCTTCTCTTGATTTCATCCTTCGGAGTCTTTCTCAATTTCAAACCGAAAGCCATGTTATCAAATACTGTCATATGTGGATACAGCGCATAGTTCTGGAAAACCATCGCGATGTCTCTGTCCTTAGGAGCTACATCATTTACAAGCTTGTCTCCGATATAAAGTTCACCTTCAGAAATATCTTCCAAACCAGCGATCATTCTCAATGTAGTAGTTTTACCACATCCGGATGGTCCAACCAATATAATAAATTCCTTGTCTTCGATATCCAAGTTAAAATCATTAACCGCTGTTACTCCGCCCGGATACTTCTTATAAATATTTTTCAATTTCAGACTTGCCATATTTATTACCTCCTAAAAAAATCACTTTCGATATAAATCTTACACTATAAATATAACATCTCATCCAAGGAGCAAACTACTATACTTTTTTACAAAATAATTCAATGGTTTTAGTTATAATGCACAAGGCTAATTCAAACTGTAACAGCTTACCAGTCTTAAAACCCAGCTATATCAAGCTTTAAGCAAGGGCTGCCGTATCTTTTTCCTTTTGTTTTCTTATTGGGCCTGTTCACCGGCTGTATTGTATTCCTAGAGCTACCGGTCATTAAAGATTTCGAAACTTTATTGTTCACTTTTCTTCCTTAATAAAAAAGCAACTATTGATAATCCTCACAAATAAGCATAGGATTGAAAAGTATTCATAAAACCATATTGCATTTTTATACATTCCTTTGTATAATTATGAAATAATATTTGAAACAGTTCAACCTTTGTTGAGGAGGTATATAAATATGAAGTTTAAAGTTTTTGTTGATGGACAGGAAGGCACTACAGGACTTCAGATCAACGAGCGTCTCGAAGCCCGGACAGATATTGAAATATTGAAGATTGCTCCGGAAAAAAGAAAAGATCTTGACGAACGCAAAAAGTTTATGAACAATGCCGATATTGCTTTTTTATGCCTTCCCGACGCAGCTGCTAAAGAATCCGTTTCATTAATAGAAAATAATACAACCAGAGTGATTGATGCCAGTACAGCTCATAGAACCGATCCGAACTGGGCCTATGGCATGCCTGAATTAAGCAGGGATCACAGAAACCGCATTAAAACTGCAATGCGGGTATCCGTACCAGGCTGCTACGCAACAGGTTTCAATATGGCGATTTATCCGCTGGTTAAAGAAGGAATTCTTCCTTCGGACTACCCGGTAACCTGTCATGCGATCTCGGGTTACAGCGGAGGCGGCAAAAAGCTGATTGAAAAGTATCAGGCTCCGGATGCAGACAATACATTGATGAGTCCCCAGCTTTATGCATTGGGCTTAAGCCATAAACACCTGCCGGAAATGCAGAAAATAAGCGGACTTCAAAATCCTCCGGTATTCTCCCCCATAGTAAGCAATATCTACAAAGGAATGACCGTAGCTCTTCCGCTTTTGCCCAGATTGCTCTTGAAAAAGATGGGTGCCAAAGAGGCGCAGGCGTTCCTGTCAGATTATTATAAAGACGAAGCTTTTGTTGAAGTCATGCCATTTGGTGCTGAAGCAACTTTTGATAATGGATTTTTAGGCGCAGAAGGATGCAATGATACCAACAAGCTCGAGATCTATGTCTTCGGGCATAACGACCAGATATTACTGGTATCAAGGCTCGATAACCTGGGGAAAGGTTCTTCGGGTGCTGCGATCCAGAATATGAACATTATGCTGGGTCTGAATGAAAGGATTGGTCTGGAATAAGACAAAAAGTGCAGATTTACCTTGAGGAGCAAAAATTAAATATAAAAGATTTGAAAAGGTTTACAGACAACTAAGACTTATTGAATGATATTACTTCATTCCTATATATATAATATATTGTCTTTAGAAAAATAGGTATTAGTATAAATTCTGAAAAGAGGGGTTCATTATGGAAAAAATAATTAAGAAGGCTGAAATTTTAATAGAAGCTTTACCCTACATACAAAAGCTGTATGGCAAAACAGTGGTCATCAAATACGGCGGAAACGCAATGATCAACGAAGACTTGAAGAACTTCGTCATGGAAGATATCACACTTCTCAAATACATCGGGATGAATCCGGTTGTGGTTCACGGCGGCGGCCCTGAAATCAACAAGGCATTGGACAAATTTGATATCAAAAGTGAGTTCGTCAACGGCCTCCGCGTTACCGATGCATCCACCATGGAGATTGCACAAATGGTCCTCGTGGGAAAAACCAACAAGGAAATTGTTTCCATGCTCAACCAAAAAGGCGGAAAAGCGATCGGGCTTTGCGGTATTGACGGTAATTTGATTGAATGCGAACAGCTGAAAACTAATGTGGATGGAAAAGAAGTTGATCTGGGTTATGTAGGAAAAATTACCGGAATCAACTCAAAACTGATTGAACTTCTTGCAAAAGATGAATATATTCCAGTTGTTGCGCCGATAGGTGTCGGTTCTGACGGAAAAAGCTACAATATCAACGCAGACACTGTTGCCGGAGAAATTGCAGCAGCGCTGGGCGCTGAAAAGTTAATGCTTTTGACGGATGTTGAGGGTGTTAAATTGAACAAAGACAGCAATGATATCTGTCCCGCTCTTACAATCAAAGAAGTCCATGAGTTGATTGACAAGAAAGTCATTAACGGCGGTATGATTCCAAAAGTCCTTGGCTGTGTAGAAGCCCTCGAAAAAGGTGTCGGCAGAACTCATATCCTTGATGGTCGAATTCCGCACTGCATCCTGCTCGAGATATTTACCAACAAAGGTATCGGAACCATGATTTTCAAGGAGAAAATTCTTTACTACAGCAACGAGAGGCTATGAGGTTGATGAATATCAACCTCTTTTTTATGTTTTTCATCGAAACTAAAAGTTTTTGAAGGATTTTCATGAATAATGTAGAATAGATACTACTATTCAATGAATTCATGATATTTCATAGAATGACTTTGTTTTAGTTAAAGGGAGGACAATTCCTTTGAATGCAGCGTCTGTATCATCACTCTTGCATGAAGGATCCGTCATCAGTACCAGAATCGGTCAAAACAGCATTTGGTACCGGAATGTTGTGTATAGCACCCAGGATAACATGATTCAGCTTGGACTGACAGTGGACTACCTTGAAAATTTGATCATGCCCGGTTCAAAAATCATCCTGAAACACACCTGCGAGTATTTTGAATATATATTTGAGGGGATTGTATCCAATATTCAGACTGCAATGCCCGCGAATATAACAGTCCATATAAATAAGGCTGAGGAAATCATCAACACAAGGATTTTCCCCAGATATGACACTTACTTTGCTTCAGATATGAAGCCTGTATGGGATGATAAAACCTACTTTTCTATTATCACCAATATCAGTTTGGGGGGTGTAGCATTCGCTTCCAAACACGTTTACGACTATGGTGAAGAATGTGATGTCTGCATTTACATGCCGAACAGCCCAAAGATCTGCTGCAGAGGAAAGGTCATCCGTAAGAGCGACAAGGGCGAGTACATCGATTACAGCATGCAGTTCGTTGATATGGATGAGGAAAACAGCAACCGGGTTTCTGAATACCTTGATATGCAGGGCGAAATTGTTGAAAAAATGAAGGCTGACTTTTTTGAGAATGTGAAAAAACATCTTAAATAATACTTTTCATGAATACGGATGCAAGCTGTTAAGCATTTAGCGGCTTGCATTTTTTTATCTCTCTATTGCATTTTTATACATTTCTATGTATAATTATAAAGAATTCATTTCTTTTCCGGAGTTTGTTCTCTGGTTTTTTTGCAAAAAGAATTCAGTGAAAACGGATCATTTTCTACATAACTTTTAGCATATTCAATATGCGGGTATGCATAAAGAAATCAGTAATCGGAGGTGTATCCAATGAATCTAAGCACAGTCATAGAGTATGATAAGAAGTATTATATGAATACGTTCGGAGACAGGACCCCTGTATCCTTTGAATACGGTAAAGGAATCTACCTTTGGGATTCCGAGGGTAAAAAATACATAGATCTTTTTTCCGGTATCGCCGTCAACGCCCTGGGACATTCACACCCCAAACTTGTTAAAGCTCTTAAAGAGCAGGTTGAAAAGCTTATTCACTGCTCCAACCTATATTATATAGAAAATCAGGCAAAGCTGGCAAAGCTTCTGGTTGAAAGCTCCTGCGCAGACAAGGTCTTCTTTGCAAACAGCGGTGCAGAAGCCAACGAAGGTGCGATCAAGCTTGCAAGAAAATATTTCAAGAGCAAGGGCTTACCGGGAAAATATGAAATTATTGCTCTGACCAACTCCTTTCACGGCAGGACAATCACAACAGCGACAGCTACTGGGCAGGACAAATATAAAGAGCCCTATACCCCCCTCACTCCCGGCTTTAAACACGTACCGCTCAACGACTTTGAAGCACTAAGGGAAGCAATTACAGATGCAACCTGTGCCATTCTCCTGGAGCCCATCCAGGGTGAAAGCGGTGTGAATCCCTTAAATCAGGAATATATCCGCAGTATTCGGGATTTATGCAGCCAGAGTGAAATTCTCCTGATTTTTGACGAAGTCCAGAGCGGCATGGGTAGAACCGGCAAACTCTTCGGATATCAGCATTTTGGTGTAGAACCGGATATTTTTACACTGGCCAAAGCTTTAGGCGGCGGTGTTCCTATCGGGGCTCTTTGTGCCAAGGATTTTGTTGCGAAAGCTTTTGACCCCGGCGATCATGGTTCCACCTTCGGCGGAAACCCCTTCGCATGTGCGGCCGGAATTGCAGTAATGGATGTTTTGTTGAATGACGGATTGATTGAAAACGCTGAAAAAGTAGGCACATATTTCATGGAAAGCTTGAGAAAGTTGGCTCAAAAGCTTCCTGTAATCCGCGAGGTCCGCGGAAAAGGCTTGATGATCGGTGTTGAATTTTCCATTGACAAAGCGAAGGAGATTAAGGAAAAATGCTTTGGTAAGGGTTATTTAATCGGCAATGTGGGAAGCAGGGTCTTAAGGATCCTCCCTCCCCTTATCCTCACAGAGCAGGATGTTGATGGCTTCATTGCAACACTGTCGGATGTTCTCTCTGATTTTTAGCTTTGTACCTTATCTTATATTTAAAAAGATCTTTATAAACAACATACCATGGAAATCGTGAAGTCAAAAAGTGAATTGATTCGCTTCGTGCCTAAGTACGGTTTCCCATCGAGGAGAGATTTATGAAATCAGTATTAGTTTTAGAAGACGGAACTTATTTCGCAGGCGAGAGTTTCGGTAAAGAGGGTGAAACAACAGGTGAGGTTGTCTTTAATACCTGTATGACCGGATATCAGGAAATCACTACAGACCCCTCTTATAACGGTCAGATTGTAACGATGACTTATCCTTTAATCGGCAACTACGGTTTCAACGATTTTGACAACGAGTCTTACAGCCCTCATGTACAGGGCTTTATAGTAAAAGAACTGTGTGATACTCCCAGCAACTGGAGAAACAGCTTAAGCCCGGATGCGTACTTTAAAAAGCACAATATCATCGGGATTAAAAGCATCGATACCAGAGCTTTAACGCAGCACATCCGTCAGTTCGGAAGCATGTACGGCATCATCTCTACTGTAAGCGGTAATATTGACGTCCTTCTGGAAAAACTGAAGGTAAAACAAGCAGAAAAGCGCAACTTGGTCATGGAAGTAACCACCAAGGTTCCCATTCACAAGCCTGGCGTCGGGAAGAGGGTCGTTGTGCTGGATTTCGGTGTTAAGTACAATATTCTCCGTTCTCTAGAAAGCAGAGGGTGTGATGTTTATGTTTTACCGGCTTTCTCCTCCGAGGAGGAAATTCTCAGCTACAATCCCGATGGAATACTTCTTTCCAATGGACCTGGCGACCCTGCTGATCTGCCGAGAATCAAGACAACGATCCAGAAGCTTTTAGGCACAAAGCCTATGCTCGGAATCTGCCTTGGACACCAGCTTCTCGGCCTGGCACTGGGCGGAAACACGTATAAGCTAAAGTTTGGCCATCATGGCGGAAATCATCCGGTGAAAGATCTTATTACCGGCAGATGCTACATCACCTCACAGAATCACAACTACGCACTGGAAAAGGATTTCTGCAAGGATATCAATATCACGCATTACAACGTCAACGATGGTACTGTTGAAGGCTTCAGGCACAAACACCTGCCCATCATCAGCGTTCAGTACCATCCGGAAGCAGCTCCTGGCCCACAAGACTCAGCTTATATATTTGATGATTTCGTAAAAATGATGGAGGGTTAAAATGCCAAAAAGAAATGATATAAAAAAAGTTCTAGTCATCGGATCCGGCCCTATTATCATCGGCCAGGCGGCAGAATTTGACTACTCCGGTACTCAAGCCTGCAAATCCTTGAAAGAAGAAGGCGTAGAGGTTGTACTGGTCAACAGCAATCCTGCAACCATTATGACAGACAGTGAGACAGCAGACAAGATTTATATAGAACCCATTACCCTTGATTTCGTGAAGGAAATTATCCGCAAGGAAAAGCCCGATGGCATCTTAGCTTCCCTTGGGGGCCAGACCGGCCTCAACATGGCTGTACAGCTGTCTGCCGATGGAATTTTGGATGAGATGGGCATTGAGCTTTTGGGAACCTCTCTCGGTTCTATCAAAAAAGCCGAAGACCGTGAATTGTTCAAGCAAACCATGCAGGAAATCAACGAAAAGGTGCCGCACAGCACCATCGTCACCACGTTGGAGGATGCTGTCACATTCGCTGAGGAAGTAGGTTTCCCAATCATCATTCGTCCTGCATATACCCTTGGAGGTACAGGCGGCGGTATTGCTTATACCATGGATGAGTTTAAGTATATCTGCGGCAAGGGTCTTAAACTCAGCATGATCAACCAGGTGCTTCTGGAGCAGAGCGTTGCCGGCTGGAAAGAAATCGAATACGAAGTTATGAGAGACGGTGCCGATAACTGTATCATCATCTGTAACATGGAAAACTTCGACCCGGTTGGAGTTCATACCGGAGACAGTATCGTTGTTGCACCCAGCCAGACTTTGTCCGATATCGAATACCAAATGCTGCGTTCAGCTTCCATTAAGATCATCCGTGCATTGGATATCAAAGGCGGCTGTAACATTCAGTACGCATTGAATCCACACAGCTATGAATATGTTGTTATCGAAGTTAATCCAAGAGTTAGCCGTTCCAGTGCATTAGCCTCCAAGGCGACCGGTTATCCTATTGCCAGAGTTACTGCCAAGATTGCGCTCGGCCTCCATCTTGATGAGATAAAAAACTCTGTAACCCAAAATACTTATGCATGTTTTGAGCCTTCTTTGGATTATGTCGTTACCAAAGTCCCCAGATGGCCCTTTGATAAATTTACAACCGCCGACAGGCGACTTGGAACACAGATGAAAGCAACCGGCGAGGTCATGGCCATCGGACGTACCTTCGAGGAATCCTTGCTGAAAGCCATCGACTCTCTGGACGTAAAATTCAACTACCAGTTAGGCTTAAGTCTTTTTGACAACATGACCAAGGATGAACTTATGGACTTCATCAAGCAGCACAATGACCAGATCATCTTTGCGATCTGCAAGGCGCTGCAAAAAGGCGTAACCGCCGGCGAGATCGTCAATCTCACCAAGATTGATGAGTTCTTCATCAGAAAACTTAAGAAGATCGTCATGCTGGCAGAGGAAGTCAAGAACTCCGGGATTGCATGGCTTGATTATGATCTTTATTCCAGAGCCAAGAAGATCGGATTCGGCGATTCCTATATCGCCAACCTGACCAATGAGCCTCTTGACAAAATACTGGATCTCCGCCACAAGTACCCGATTCATCCGGTCTATAAGATCGTTGACACCTGTGCGGGTGAATTTGAGGCAGTGACGCCTTATTACTATTCTACTTATGAAGAAAAAGATGATGTCATTGTTACCGACAAGGACAAAGTACTCGTTATCGGTTCCGGACCTATCAGAATCGGTCAGGGAATCGAGTTTGACTATTGCAGTGTACATTCTGTAAGAACATTAAGAGAACTCGATATCGAGTCCATTATCATCAACAATAATCCGGAAACTGTAAGCACCGACTTTGATACTTCCGACAAGCTTTATTTTGAACCGCTCACCAAGGAATGTGTGCTTGATGTCATTGAAAAGGAAAAACCCATCGGTGTCATCGTACAGTTTGGCGGCCAGACAGCCATCAACCTGGCCTCTACCCTTCATAAGGAAGGCGTCAATATCCTGGGAACCTCCGTTGAAAGCATCGACATTGCTGAAGACAGGGATAAATTTCTCAAACTTCTTGAGGAACTGGATATTCCGATTCCTCCCGGAAGTACTGCTTTCTCTGTAGAAGATGCAATGGTCATCGCCAATAGAATCGGGTACCCGGTTCTTGTAAGACCTTCTTACGTTCTAGGCGGAAGAGCGATGGAAATCGTGTATAACGATATAGAGCTTGAAGAATATATGAAACTTGCTGTAGATATATCTACGAAGCATCCGGTACTCATCGACAAATATATCACCGGTAAAGAAGCTGAAGTAGACGGAATCAGTGATGGTGAAGAAGTTCTGATCCCCGGAATCATGGAACACATTGAACGTGCAGGCGTTCATTCCGGTGACAGTATCGCGGTTTATCCGCCCGTCAATTTGAGTGAAAAGACCAAAAAGACCATTGAGGACTATACCGTTCGTTTGGCAAAAGCTCTAAAGGTCGTTGGATTGTTCAATATCCAGTTTGTTCTGGATGAAAATCAAAAGGTATATGTCATCGAAGTTAACCCTAGAGCCAGCCGCACGATCCCAGTAATGAGCAAGATCACCGGTATTCCTATGGTAAATGTTGCAACCAAACTGATCATGGGTTCCAAGCTCAAGGATCTGGGGTATGCTTCCGGCCTTGCTAAGGAAACTGAATTTTATGCAGTCAAAGCGCCTGTGTTCTCCTTCTCAAAGCTTACCACTGTGGATACGTTCCTGGGTCCTGAGATGAAATCAACAGGAGAAGTCATGGGCGTGGATAAAGATTTCAATTCCGCGCTGTACAAAGCACTCCTTGCTTCCGGTTTGAAGATACCTTCCGAAGGGAATGTACTTCTTTCTGTGGCAGATCGTGATAAGGATGAATGTATCGCTGTTGCAAAAAGATTGCAGGAGCTTAACTTTAAACTTTTTGCTTCAGATGATACCTATACGCAGCTGAAAGCTGTCGGTGTCCGTGTAGAACTTCTTCCAAAGGAACAGGTAGCCGAAGCAATTAAAAATGACAAGCTGAAGCTCATTGTGAATACGCCGACGAAGGGTAAAATACCTTCAACCTTTGGTTTCTTGCTGAGAAGAACCGCGATCGAGTATAACGTACCCTGCATTACCTCATTGGATACACTCAATGCAACTTTGCGGGTTATCGAAAGGTTTGTCAACAACGCCAAAACAGAGATATTTGCTTTAAACGAATACTCAATAAGACAATGAAGAATGAAGAAAGAAAAAAGACAAAAGAAGAATTAATAATAAATCGCGACAGTATTTTAAAAATATCATAATTCCTATATCTTAATTCTTAACTACTAGTTTGCCTGATTGCAGGCATTGGAGGTGCATCATGAAACATTTGATCAGTCTTTTTGACCTAACTTTAGAGGAAATGGAAAGCATTTTGACCCTTGCTGAAAAACTTAAGAGACAAAATAAGGAAGGTATACAGCACCATCTTTTAAAGGGAAAGACCCTGGGGATGATTTTCTCCAAATCTTCTACAAGAACCAGAGTATCCTTCGAGGTGGGAATGTATCAGCTGGGCGGCTATTCCCTGTTCCTCAATTCAAATGATATCCAGTTGGGCAGAGGTGAGAGTATCTATGATACGGCTCAAGTACTCTCCCGTTATATTGACGGAATCATGATCAGGACTTTTAAGCACAGTGATGTGGAAGACCTGGCGAAGTTCGGAAATATTCCGGTAATCAACGGTCTTACTGACCTGATGCACCCATGTCAGATCCTGGCCGATCTGCTGACAATATACGAGCAGAAAGGAACATTGAAAGGCTTAAAACTGGCCTATGTCGGTGACGGAAATAACGTTGCCAACTCCCTTCTTCACGGTTGTGCCAAGGTTGGAATGGATATTGCCGTTGCAACTCCAAAGGGCTTTGAATGTGATAAGAACATTGTCTTTGAAGCCCGTGAGGATTCCAAGTCCTCCGGCTCTCAGGTCATCATTACCAATGATCCTGAAGAGGCTGTCTTTAATGCCGACGTGATCTATGCAGACACTTGGGTCAGCATGGGGCAGGAAGCGGAAAAAGCAGACAGGATTAAAATATTTATGCCTTACCAGGTCAACAGCCAGCTTTTCTCCAAAGCCAAGGAAGACGCCATTTTCCTGCACTGTCTCCCTGCTTACAGAGGGTATGAGGTTACGGAGGAGATCATCGACGGACCTCAGTCCGTGATTTTCGATGAAGCAGAAAACAGAATGCATGTACAGAAAGCAGTCATGGCATTGTTGATGGGGTGATGGATTTGAATTATTCTTTTATTATCCGGACCGCAGTCGTGGCTGACGCGCCTGCGGTCCAGAGCATCATGCAGGAGGCCTTCAAGAAATACATGGCGGATACCGGACTCACCGGCACCATGGAAGCTCTCGAAGAATCCATCAGTGATATTAAGAAAGATATTGAGACAAAGGAAGTATTTATTGCTTTTATTGACGATACACCGGTAGGCACCATCAGGGTTCAGATCTTCTCTGATCAGACAGCTTACATCAGCAGATTCGGAGTCAGTCTGGAATACCACAACATCGGGATCGGAAAATCCTTGGTGAACCTCGTGGATAAGATCTTAAAAGCCAGGGGAATCAAAAAGGTAACCCTTCATACTGCCTCCAAGTATAAAGACCTGATCCGGTTCTATTACGGCAGAGGCTTTTATGTTGATTCAACCTCAAAAGACAGAGGCTATGTGAGAGCACTGCTGGTAAAGGAATACTGATTTCAATAATTTGTTAACCCTATACATTTATTATATATCTCGTTAAACCCTCCAACTCAATGATTCATTGGATTGTGGGGTCTTTTTTTGCCAAATCGCATTAAAGTGGAAATCCCAGCCTTTCAAGCAGCGGCTCAATGTTTCCGTCAAAGTTATAGAAATACGGCCTGCTCTGGTCATCTAAAACTAATAAATAGGGCGTTCCTTGCTCGGGAAGAAGGACAAAAAGCTCCTCCACAGAGTTTATTCCGTAATCCGCCAACCAATGACTTTTCACCTCTACCGGAGGTTCCAAAGGGATCCTTAGTATATAACCTTTTTCCGGAATCGCCTTGACCTTAACAAACATGCCGGTAATGGAATTCAAGTATTTTTCCGCTTCCTTTCGGATGGATGGATTTACTGCCTCTGTTTTGATGACTTCCCCTTTGCTGATATCAAAGATTTCAACGACTTTATTCTCGTTCCCAGTATCAAGGGATTGACTCAAAAAAGCCTCGACGTTGGAATGAGGAATCTGAATTATACTTAAGTTATAACTATCTTTATCTGTTTTATGTATACTAACAAAGCATATTGTCCCCAAGCAGACTGTCAGAATAACTGTTAAAATAATATAGAGCGATCTTTTCCTTATTTTTATAATCATCATATTCTCTCCCCCATTAATCTTTTATGTTGATAAAGAATATTTAATTACAAAAAGCACCCCTCCAGTTAAAAATATTGTCTTGGAACCGGAAACAACCGCAACAGCATAAAACCCCTTAAGATCAAATATCACTTGATTTTAAGGGGTTTTCATCAATCTTTTAGTTGCTTATCGTACAAGGATTACCATGAAAAATTGATCGTGCACCACTTGTTTCAGTACTTTCCAAATTCGCTGCCACCCAAAACAATTTTAGGCTTTACATTGGTTTCCGGCTTTCCTTTTCTTTTGGCTCTTTCGTTAGATTTAGACTCATTCATATTTTCCAGCATTCTTAATATTTCGGGGTTGATCCCATCGATGCCGTTAAAACCGGATTCACTTCTTTTTAATCGAAATCTGCCGACCAGGTCTTTAAGCAGTTCTGCCTGACTCGATAGTTCCTCGCTGGCAGCAGCACCTTCCTCCGAAGTAGCCGAGTTTGTTTGAACTACCTGAGAAACCTGCATAATCCCCTGATTAACCTGGGCAATTCCTAATGCCTGCTCATTCGAAGCAGTAGCAATTTCCCGGACCAGGCTGGCGGCATTCGTAACAACCTCCACCATTTTACTTAATGCATCTGCAGTTTCATTTGCAATCTTCGTTCCCGTTTCCGTCTTTTTTATCGAACCTTCAATGAGTACGGTTGTCTCTTTAGCAGCATTTGCAGAACGGGCAGCGAGATTTCTAACCTCTTCTGCCACAACTGCGAAGCCTTTTCCGTGTTGTCCGGCTCGTGCTGCTTCTACAGCTGCGTTTAGTGCCAGAATGTTTGTCTGGAAGGCAATTTCATCAATCACTTTAATGATCTTAGAAATACTGCTTGAAGCGTCATGAATATCATTCATGGCCTTTAGCATTTCTTTCATCCGCTCATTGCCATTGACAGCATCTTCTTTTGCAGTCAGCGCCATCTCGCTTGCCTGATTTGCATTGAGTGCATTTTGTTTGGTCTGAGACGAAATCTCTTCCAATGAAGCGGTTAATTCCTCAACCGAGCTTGCCTGTTCCGTAGCTCCCTGAGAAAGCATCTGTGAAGAATCGGATACTTGCCGGGCCCCTGATGCAACCTGTTGAGCCGCTGTGTTAATGTCATTCAGTACTCTGTTAAATGCATCAATGATCTGATTCAACGAATTCTTAATTTGATAAAAATCACCTACGTAATCCCTTGAAACATTGCCCGTCATATTTCCATCGGCCATTTCCGTTAGGATTTGTGAAATCTCATCAATATAGGAGGAAATCGTCTCCGTCGTATGATTGAGAGCCTCCTTGATATCCGCATGATCCCCTTTATAATTGCCGACTACTCTCGCTTTCAGGTTTCCTTTTGACATTTCATTCAGAACAGCCGAAGATTCTTTTATTGGCTCTATTACCGCATCCAGTGTATTATTGACTCCATTGATGATTTCACGGTAGCTTCCTTTAAACTTCTCCGAGTCTCCGCGCACATCCAGTTTCCCTTCTGAAGCAGCTTTTGCCAGCTTTGATTGCTCCATTACCAATTCCTGAAGGGTTTTAATCACTTTATCAAAAGCAGACATCAGCTTGCCAACTTCATCTTTGGAATTTGCTGCAACATCCACATTGATATTTCCTGCGGAGATTTGATCCGCTACACTTACCAGCTTGATCAAAGGTTTACCGATGATATTTGAAATGAACACTCCAAGAATAATGGCGAGTAAAGCAACAAAAATTATGATGGCTGCCATCATGAGAGATTGTTTTTTGAATTCAGCCGCATTGGTTTCTGAAGTTTTTTGTGCCATTTTTGTGTTATAGGCGATTAAATTGGCAACAGAGCTGTCTACTTTTTCTCTGGCCTTTGCAAACTCCGGAACCATGGCAGCAGCTTCGTTATACTTTCCTTCCTGGACCAGTCTTAGAGCTTCTGTACGTATTTGCCTGTACGGAGCAAGATTTTCATTAATTGTATTGAATAGTGCCCTTTCCTCTTCCGACTGAATTGTCGGCTCATACCTTTTTAAAAAATCATTGTCTTCCGCAGTCCATTTATTGATTTCCTCTATCCTCTGCTGTAACTTTGAAGTATCCTTTTCATATACCATCAACAGGAAATTTGAGCGTATGAATAATAGGTTTCTTTGTAAAGATGTCAGGTCCTGGACCGGCAGATAATTGTTATAATACATATCTTCCGTTCTTTGATCGATGGTATACATGTTACTGATTCCGATGATTCCTACGACAGCGGTAAATACTGCAAGAATTAAAAAACTTAGTATGAGTTTGACCCTTATTCTGAGATCGTTAAACCACTGCATCCATTATTCCTCCCTTATGATGAATATACCTGCCAAAATTTCTACTTCCATATATCACTGATACTGTTGAGTGCAAATGTTTACATAATTGAAAGGTATCCATGGTCTCATTCACAAGATACTGCCAGGTACTGGTCTCCTGCCTCAATGGGATAAGAAAAGGCGTGCCGGATTGTACATCTTTTTTGTTTTCCGGCAGATTATATGAGTTTGAGATGGCTTTTCAGTTTTGAACTTTTAACGGTTTGACTCAGAGAATAGTTTAGACAGAGTATTCTCTTTTTTCTTTACGTAAGGAGATTCTTAAGATGATAAATTCATAGCAGTTTTTATTGAATTGATAATGGTACGGTTATCACTTTTTCTTTTCAAGGGGTATATAAAGGGTATTCCAGAAATCATGCATCGTCGACAATGAAAACTATTTTCATGTTTTACCCTCCTGAAGAATTGTACTTTATTGTGTCTTATGCAAATTTTCATAAAATAAAATATAGATAATTGAGGTCTGCTATCGTTCACAGTCTTATAAGATTACTGACTAAATGAAAACTCTAGGAATCGATATTCAGGAATTAAGATTTTATGTTGATCTATTGATGAATTTGCTTGTTTAATGATTGATTTTAGTAACAGGACTTATGATCTGACATAATATGGTTATAAATTATAGATATATCATATTACATAAAACTTGACTTGTCAATTCGACATTTTCATTTGCTTCTTATTAGATTTTACATTACTTTCCACTATAAGAAAAGCTTTTACTTAGAGGCTGGAATTTCACCTCCAAATAAAAGCTTTCATTTCTTTCCTGCTTTTGCTTTTTCCCCGCCATACTGCACTTAATTCATATGATTGAACACCAGCACTGCATACTTTTGTATTACCCCAAACGCTTTTCCTCCAAGGTACACCCCTACAATTCCAAGAACGCCTGAAAGTACCGGTGGTGCCGGAAGCGGAAGCTTCAGCAGCGCAAATAAGATTCCTACGGCAAAGCCTGCCAGTAGAGCAAGTAATGCTTCCGTCACAATAATCCCTCCTATCCAACGATGACCTCACATTTTTAATACAATTCCCTTGATCAGCTTTACAAAACAGTCCCGAACCACATTGGCCACCTCCATGACTTCACTGTGGTTCAGCTTTTTCCCCGTAATCCCCGCTGCCATATTGGTGATGCAGGAAATACCCAAAACATTCAAACCCGCATGATTGGCTACAATCACCTCAGGAACCGTTGACATACCGACTGCATCTGCCCCAATCACCCTCAAATATCTGATTTCCGCCGGCGTCTCATAGGTTGGGCCGCTCAAGGCCGCATAAACACCCGCTTTGATTTCAAAACCGATTTCTTTTGCAACTGCTTTTGCAATCGCTCTCAATTCAGCATTGTAGGCCTCGGACATATCCGGGAATCTTGGTCCGAAGGCATCGTCATTCTTTCCTCTCAAAGGATTGACACCAAGAAGATTGATGTGATCCTCGATGACCATCAGGTCACCGGATTGAAAGCTTTCATTAATTCCTCCTGCTGCATTGGTTACAATCAAATTGGTGATCCCAAGCCTTTTCATTACGCGGATTGGCAGCGTTACTTCCTGCAAATCGTAACCCTCGTAGTAATGAAACCGTCCCTGCATACAGACAACAGGCTTGTTTTGAAGCATCCCGAATACAAATTGTCCCTCATGACCGGATACTGTGGATACCGGGAAGTGAGGGATCTCTTTATAGGGGACCAGGACAGGATTTTGAATTTCTTCTGCAAGCACGCCCAGTCCGGACCCCAGGATAACCCCGATTTCCGGCTTCACACCCATTTTCTTTTCAAGAAAAGCTACGATTTCATTCATAATAATTTTATTGATTTTCATAATACCTCTTTTACCTCATTGATTATTTTACTTGTCCTTGATTGCTGCTGCGAGCTTAAGATGCTGGTTTTTACTAATATATACCTTGCCCTTTTTAATTGACAGCAAACCCTCATCCTTTAATTTTTTGATACAACGATTTACCGTCTTCACACTGATTCCAATTTCATCAGCGATCTGCTGCCGGTTTCTGCTGATCTGGAAAGTTTCTCCCTCTTTTATCTTGTCATTGGAGTACTTGACAAGATAGGATTGCACTTTCACCAATCCCGGCCTGAACAATATATTCCCGTTTTCACTGGAGGTGGGGTACATCTTCTTTGCCAGTTCCTTTGAAACAATCAGTAATGCGCTATGATCCATCTCCATCCATTTGTTAAAATCATCAATAGATATGCAGATGGCCACGCAATCGGTCACTGCTTCCAGAGTAATGGCATACTGTTTTTCGCCGGAAAGAGCCTCCAGTTCTCCGTTAAAGCTCATAGGCAGGTTGCGCCCAAAAATATAAATGTTTCCGTTTTCAAATTCATTGATTACCCGTAGCTCTCCTTTTACCAACAGGTACACATACTTGACCGTATCATCTTTTTTTATGATGGCGCTTCCCGCACGGAATTTCTTCAGCACGCATCTTGAACTGATCTCCCATGGCATTCCGGACAGGATTTCTTTGAGCTTTGGCTGCTCATTGATTAATTCTTCCAATTTCATAGGGTTCCCTCACAAAGTATATTGTCATTTATATTAGATTTCATTCCACAAACCTTCTATATTAAACGCACGGTGAGCTTTTCTTGGCCCATACCCCGCAAATCATTGTTCATCTGGATTTTATTCAGCACGGCTTTATGGTCTTGATAAGTATATTCTAATTATATTCCAGAATAAACAAAAGGACACGTGTCCCTTTGTTTATTTCTAAAGAGTGCATATAAACGGGAGTAATGTTGAGGTCTCTGAAAAACAAATTTTCAAGTGAATAGTGAATGGAATTTACTTTAAGAGGTATAAATGTATGAGACTATATTAATAAACTTATCTGTGTACAGCCAAACAAGATAAATCCGCTTTATAAAATTATAATTCAATCGGAAATATGTTTCCTTGATAACTCAATCATCGCAGACAAGGCGGGTGAAAGCCATTTATTCTTACGATAGAGAATTTGTGTATAAATGTTGAAATCAGGTGCGTTCCAGGCTAATTCATTCAACTGGCCGCTCAAGCACTCCTTTTCAACAGCAATCCGCGGAAGAATTGAAATCCCCAATCCACTGACCACGCATTTTTTTATAGTTTCTACATTGCCAAACTCCTGAATCGAACCTGGTCGGGCACCAGACTCTGCCAACAAGGATTCAAATCTCGTTCGATAGCAGCAGCCATCCTCTTCGACAAGGATCAGGTCTTCTCCATCAAGGTCTATTGAATTTAAAGGGTTTTTGTTTATTAAAGCATGGTTGTTTCCGGCAATCAATGATATTTCTTCATGACACATACTTTCTGAAATAAAATCAGAAATATTCAATGGCGTATCCAGTAAAAAAGCGATATCAATGATATTTTTCCTAAGCCAGTCAAGAATGTCGCAGCAGCTTCCCAGCTTCAGAACCAGCTTCACTTTGGGAAAACGCTTGTGATATTCCTGCAATATGCCCGGAAGTCGGTAAATGCTCAAAGTTTCCGGCGCCCCAATGGTTAGAGTCCCTTTGGGAACAGAGCTTCCTGTGATAGAATCTTTTGTTTCTTCGGCCAGCTTGAGCATTTGTTCCGCATAGGTCAGCAGTCGCTTGCCTTCCTCTGTCAAAACAACTTCCCGTCCCAAACGTTCAAACAGCCTGATTTCAAGATCTTCCTCCAAAATCCGAATTTGGCCGCTGACGCTGGATTGGGCATAATCAAGCAACTCCGCTGCTTTGGTAAAACTGCCTACCTTTGCAATCGTAACAAAAGTTTTTAGTTGTTGAAGTTCCATATGATCCTCTTTCTATCGGTTTTACCGATCGACTCCATCGAAACAATCGCATGCAACTATATTATAATCATGTTACTATAAAAATGTAAATCATTCCAGTAGCTTTTATAAAATCTATTGAACAAAGGGGTGCTTATGATGAAACGTCAACTCGGTCAAACAGATATCTTTTTTCCTGTTCCGGCAGCATTAATCGTAGGGGGAACAAATGAGGAAGCAGATTTGGCAACGATCGCATGGGTAGGAATGCTCAGTTCTACTCCGCCGATTGTTGGAGTCTCTTTTGATAAGAGGAGATATACCTTAGAACTTATTCGTAAGACAAAAGAATTTACAGTGAATATTCCAAGTACTGAATACTACAAGGAAACAGATTATTGTGGAATGGTATCAGGCAGGAATACCAACAAGTTCGAAAAGGCTGGTCTGACACCCACCCCCGGCAGCAAAATCGAAACACCTATTATCAAGGAGTGTCCCTTCAATCTGGAATGCAAAGTTGTACAGGAAATCCAGTTAGGTGATTATGTGCTGCTGATGGGTGAAATTGTGGAAACCCATATTGACGAAGACAAGGTTGAGTTTGTAAATAACCGTCCTCAAATTGATATCTCCAAAACAAATCCTCTGGTGTACTGCGCAACTGTGCGTGAATATTGGGAGCTTGGGAAGAAACTTGGAAATGCATTTCAGTCCGGTAAGGAACTATTGAACAAATAAAAAGGAGGCATTCTATATGAGCAGCAAAGAGTACTTCGAAAAGGTAGCTGAGAATTGGGATCATATGAGGCAGAGTTTTTTCTCTGTTGGAGTTCGTGATAAGGCATTCCAAATAGCCGGGGTTAAGGCAGGGCAAGTTGCTGCGGATATTGGTGCCGGTACTGGATTTGTGACAGAGGGCTTGATATCGAATGGATTAAGCGTCATCGCCATTGACGAATCTGAAGCCATGCTTTCACAGATGAAAAACCGTTTTGCCGGTATTGATTCTATTGAATACCATGTAGGCGAATCCGAAGCTTTACCGCTTGCTGATGAATCTGTAGATTATGTATTTGCAAATATGTATCTTCACCATGTAGAATCACCAAAAGCAGCACTAAAGGAAATGGCACGAATACTGAAACCCGGTGGAAGACTCGTGCTTACAGACCTTGATGAACATCAATTTGATTTTTTAAAAGAAGAACACCATGACCGTTGGATGGGTTTTAAACGTGAGGACGTCAAAGGATGGTTGATTGATGCCGGCCTTATTGATACTGCTGTAGATTGTGCGGGACAGAATTGCTGCACCGAGTCCGCTTGCGGGTGCGAAAAAGCCGCAATCAGTATTTTTGCAGCTTCAGGTTCTAAAGCTTAACCAGGTAAGTTCAAGGTAATTTATTTGTATGTTAGGAGTTGTCTCATGGGGGATTTACAAAGATCGATAACCGTCTGGAAAGGTATTGCTCTTGCGGTATGCATTGTGATCGGTTCAGGTTTGCTCGGATTACCAGGTTTGACATTGGAAATAGGAAATGTCTATTCTTCTGCCGTCGGATGGATCGTAGTCATCATTTCACTGATTCCATTAATCTATATATTTGCACATCTCGGTTTCCTGTTTCCTTCGTCAGCCGGCCTCTCCAGATACGCAGAAGAAGCTGTAGGCAGCTGGGGAAGTCACGCCGTCTCATTTATTCTGTGCGGAACCTTTACCATTGGTATCCCCGGAATAGCAATCATTGGCGGATCTTACATTCAGAAGTTATTTAGTCTTCCTGAGATATGGATCTTTGGACTGGCTGCTGCTATTCTAGTGCTTTCAACTTTAATTAATTTATTGGGCATGAGAGTGGTCAATATAATTAACATAGCATCCTTATCTGCTTTGATAATCTTAGTGCTGGTTATTATATTCTCGAATTTGTCCTTTTTAATAAAGGGCTTCGGTATTTTTAGCGAAACTTTTTCTGCCAGGGCAGAATTGAACTTGAATGATATATGGAAAGTGGCAGCACTATTATTTTGGGCCTTTTTAGGTTGGGAGAATCTTTCCTTCAGCCTTGGAGAATTTAAAAATCCGGAGAAGAATATCCCGAAAGTCTATTATCTCAGTTTTATTATCGTGATTTTTCTATACCTGGGATTGGCTATGACCAGCTTCGGAGCAGAAACTTCCGGTTTGTCCGTTAAAGGCGCCTCAGGCCTTACTTCCCTGATCACCAGAACCCCCTTTGGATTTCTTCAAATGATGGTTCTGGTCATGGTCATACCGGCCAATGCGAGTGCATGGATTTATGGTGCCAGCCGCTTGTATTATTCCTCCGGGCAAGCTGGCATTCTGCCTGGATTTTTAGGACGCCTTTCAAAAAATAAAATACCGTTTAATGCATTGGCGTTATCACTATTAGTATACATTTCAGTTTTAATTGTAAGCCGTATTTTTAGAATTCCCCTGTCAAATCTCGTGCTGATAGTAAGTCAGAATTTTTTAGTTCTATATGTTTTCAGTATTTTTGCTTACTGGCGTACTGAAAAGAAGCCCCAACGCTGGTTTGTAACTATTTGTGCATCCATTTCCTGTGTTTTTCTCTTATCGGGATTTAGCTGGTGGATTATTTATCCGTTGATGTTATTGCTGAGTGGTTATATCCATT
>JAOAAU010000069.1 GCA_026418695.1 Clostridia bacterium | reverse complement strand
AAAGAAAAGTTTATCGAAGACGTTTTATATGGAAAACTAAGCGCTGAAGAGATATTAAACAAAGCAGGATACTTTGGTATTGACAGCAGCTATGACTCCTATACGGCAATTGCTGTGCAAATGGATGATTACTACCTGGTCACGCAGGATCTGGATACAATAGAAATCGAACAGCTTGAAAACGATTTCGCGGCTTCGTTGAAACAGGTCCTTGAAGAAAATAAGGAAGCGTATCTGGTTGAGAATAAGGCCTACGATTACGTAATTTGTATACCAAGCAAAGTCAATGAGTCGGTAAAGAAGAAGATCGATGGAGTCGTTGACAGATTGCGGAACAGTTTTAATTCCAAAGAAACTTACTCGGTTACCATCGCTATAGGCAAGACTTACAGGGCGATTGCAGAGCTGAAGGATTCCTATAAGTCTGCTTGTGAAGCTTTGGATTACAAATTTATCATCGGCAAAGGCCAGAATATTTACTTTGATAATCTGAAATCCAAGGTGCGGAATGAGTTTTACTCCGTAGACTATAACGACCTGGAACTGGATTCACTCATTAAATTTGCAGATAAAAAGCTCATTGATCAAAAGCTGGGGGATCTTCAGGCTTATATCCGTTCTAAAGGGAGCGGTTCCTATCTTTATATGCAGATCGTCGTCGGAAGTGTTTATATGCAGGCTTTGAGGATACTGAAGGAAGTAGGCGGTTCTGCGGAAGAGGTATTCTATAACCCCATCGAGGTCTATAACAAAATTATGACCCATCAAACGGTGGAGGGGATGATCAAGGAGTTATCCAAGGTCTTATATAAGATCGCGGACTACGTAAGCGCAAAGCAAAGCGGAAGGTTCAACAACCTCATCGAAAAGGCAAAAGAGTATGTTAAGAAAAACTATTACAAGGATGAACTGTCTCTGGATGAAATCGCTAACTATTGCAATATCAGCTCCTGCTATTTCAGTGTGATTTTCAAGCAGGAAGCAGGGGAGACTTTTATTGATTATCTTACAAGGGTTCGTCTGGAAAAAGCAAAGGAATTTTTAAAGGTGTCTGAACTCAAGGCCTATGAGGTTTCGTACAAGGTTGGATATAACAACCCGACATATTTCAGCACTCTGTTTAAGAAGTATACAGGTCAATCTCCGACTGAATATCGAAACAACAGTATAAAGCAATAAAATTTATACAGCTCCGTTGATACAACGGGGCTGTTTTGCAGAACATAGATTTACTAAGGCAAAAAATGCTATAGGATATGGCTGCTTTTAACTATATTCGAAAGAATTCAAAAAAGAGTTATGTAAACTGATAAGTTTGAAAATTATTTAAAGGATTCAGAAAAATAGTTGATTAACTTAAGCAATCCAAAAAGTTATGATGGTAGTGTGGTAAACAAACATACTAACAATTCTAAGGAGGATGTTCCATGAAGAGAATTTCCAAGATCCTTGCCCTGGCTTTAGCAGTAGTCATGATATTTGCATTGGCTGCTTGCGGACAGAGCGCACAGAAAGAAGCTCCAAAGGCGCAGACAGAAGAACCGAAGAAAGAAGAGCCAGCGAAAAAGGAAGAACCAAAAAAGACAATCAAAGTTGGTTTCTCACAGATGGAAAACAACAACCCATGGCGTATCGCTGAAACAAACAGCATTAAAGAAGAAGCTAAAAAAAGAGGAATCGAATTAGTTTATACAGATGCTCAGTCACAGACTGCAAAACAGGTTTCAGACGTTGAAGATATGATCGCCCAGAAAGTGGATTATATCTTACTGGCTCCAAGAGAATTTGAAGGTTTGGCGCCTGCACTTCAGTCCGCTAAGAAAGCTAAAATTCCTGTAATTCTTATCGATAGAGCAGCAGCCGGTAAAGCTGGAGAAGATTATGTAACACTCATCGCTTCCGACTTTATCAAAGAAGGACAAGAAGCAGCTGAATGGCTTGCAAAACAGACCAATGGAAAAGCAAACATCGTTGAATTGACTGGTACTACCGGTTCATCCGTTGCAAAAGACCGTTCAGACGGATTCAAAGATGTTCTCAAGAAGTACCCTGACATGAAAGTAATCGCTTCCCAGACTGGTGATTTTGCCAGAGCAAACGGCCAGAAGGTTATGGAAAACATCATTCAGGCTAAAGGCAAGGCAATCACTGCAGTATATGCACACAACGATGAAATGGCAATTGGTGCAATCCAGGCATTAAAAGCAGCAGGAATGACTCCTGGTAAAGACGTGATCATCGTATCCATCGACGGTGAAAAGGATGCATTAAAGGCAATCGTTGCCGGTGAATTGGGTGCAACTGTTGAATGTAACCCTAGATTCGGACCAAGTGCTTTCGATGTAATCGAAAAGCTCCAAAAGGGTGAAAAGATCCCTGAAAAAATCGTTAACCCTGACAAGTTCTTTGATGCAAGCAACGCAAAAGATAATATAGACGCAGCTTATTAATCAGTAAAAGAAATTAATTGCTTTTAGAGTTTGGGAGAGAGGTCTGCAAAAGCCTCTCTCTTAAATTGTAAGGGAGGAGGCAGGTCAATGCAGCAAGAGATCCTTTTGGAAATGAAAGATATTCATAAATCCTTTCCCGGTGTGAAAGCCCTCAAGGGTGTGAGCTTCAAAGTAAAAAAAGGAGAAGTTCATGCACTGATGGGAGAAAACGGCGCCGGAAAATCAACCTTGATAAAAATTCTTACAGGAATTTATACAAAGGATTCGGGCGAAATCATATTTGACGGCAGGAGCATCAGTCCTGCTACATCGCTGCAGGCGCAGCATGAAGGTATCAGTACCATTTACCAGGAATTGAACCTGGTTCCGTATTTGAGCGTATGTGAAAACATTTTTTTGGGAAGAGAGCCTAAAAAGTATGGTGTGATCGATTGGAAAGCTGTTGAAAAGGAAGCTTACAGGATATTGAAGGAAATGGGACTTGAAGTGGATGTTAAGCAGCCTTTGAATCAGCAAAGCACTGCAATTCAGCAGATGGTTTCTATCGCGAGGGCAATTTCTATCAACGCGAAACTCGTAGTCATGGATGAGCCCACGTCTTCCTTGGATGAAAAGGAAGTTCAGGTGCTTTTCAAAGTAATTCGAAAATTAAAGGAACAGAATATATCTGTTGTATTTATCAGTCATAGATTGGATGAAATATTTGAAATATGCGACAACCTGACGATCCTGAAGGATGGTGTCCTGGTAGGGGAATGCTCGGTAAAAGAGCTGACAAAGATCGATCTCGTCTCAAAGATGATCGGTAAGGATGCGTCCACCATCGTCAAGTATAAAAAGGACCATACAGCAAACTTCGTATGCAAGGATGCAGTATGCTCCGTTACGAACATAAAAAGAGGCGTAAGGCTGAATGGAATTGACCTTTGCATCAACAGAGGGGAGGTCGTAGGCCTTGCAGGACTTTTGGGGTCAGGCAGAACAGAATTGGCGAAGATCCTTTTCGGTGATGATATGGCCGATGAGGGAGAAATCGAAATCGAAGGCAAGAAGACAAAGCTGAGACTCCCTAAAGACGCCATTGGTATGGGATTTGCTTTCTGTTCGGAAGACAGAAAGATCGAAGGAATTATTCCTCACATGTCTGTAAGAGAAAACATGACACTGGCTATTTTGCCGAAAATCAGCAAATTCGGCGTAGTTTCCCGTAAAAAGCAAAATGAAATCGTAGATAAATACATTAAAAGATTGGGGATTAAGACACCCCATGCAGAACAGCTGATCAGAAACCTGAGCGGGGGAAATCAACAGAAGGTGCTTCTCGCAAGATGGCTATGCATGCATCCGAAGCTTGTAATACTGGATGAACCTACTCGAGGTATTGACGTTGGTGCAAAAGCTGAAATAGAAAAACTGATTCAGGAGCTTGCAGCAACGGGAATCAGTGTACTGATGATTTCATCGGAATTGGAAGAGCTGGTTAGAGGCTGTGACAGGGTTGCAGTCATCAGAGACGGCAAAAAGGTTACTGAACTGCTTGGCGAAGAGATCACGCAGGACAACATAATGGAAGCCATCGCCAGGGGAAATCAGTCCTTCGGCACTTCCAACGGATGAAAGGAGGGCTAGGAATGCAAAATAATATGGATGCTGTTGCAAGTACAAAAAAAGGAATACAATTTGACAACCATACAGTTGCGGAATTTGCAAAAAAGTACGGAGCACTGATCGTACTTATTATCCTGGTTGCTGTAAATGTAATGTTTACACCTAATTTTGCGAAAGTAAATACCATGTGGAATGTATTGATCCAGGTATCTACGGTAATGCTGGTAGCTTTAGGGATGACGATTGTCATATCCTCAGGAGGAATTGATATCTCGGTCGGCTCTATCATGGCCATTTCCTCTATCGTCACTGCCAAGCTGCTTCCTATAGGGGTTTTGCCGGCAATACTGATCGGCCTTCTCATTGCAGCCGGTTTTGGTCTCTTCAGCGGCTTTATGATTTCTCATTTTAGAATTCAGCCGATCATTATAACGCTGACACTCATGATTTCCGTAAGAGGGATCGCTCAGGTTGTAAATAATGCAAATCTTCTGAATTTTACAGAACCCAAGTTTTCATTCATAGGGACACACCGTATTTTTGGGGTCATTCCCGTACAGGTTGTCATCATGATTGTGGCGATTGCTGTTGTATATTTTGTAATGCAGAGAATGACCTTTGGCCGGTATGTACAGGCTATGGGGGACAACCACAAGGCTTCAAGACTGGCTGGTGTGAACACTTTTATGACAATCCTGGCTGTATATGCCTTAAGTGCATGCATGGCTGGACTTGCAGGACTGATTGAGACAGCAAGATTATCCGCGGCTGATGCAAATTCCATTGGTAAGCTGATGGAGCTGGATGCCATTGCATCCGTGGCCGTTGGCGGAACAGCCATGAGCGGCGGCAGGGCCAATGTTATAGGAACTGTTATTGGAGCCCTGATCATGCAGGTGATCACCGTAAGTGTAAATATGAACAACATCCCATTCTCATATTCTCTGGTATTGAAGTCAATCATCATCATATTGGCTGTATACGTCCAGAGAGAACGTACTGCGTAGAAAGTAGGTGGCCAAATGAACAATTTAATGTCGGTTAAAAAGTTGGATATAGGAAAATTCATCAAGTCCCAGGGTGCATTGATTGCGTTCTTACTGCTTTTTATTGCAGCTTCCATCAAATATGATCAGTTTCTTTCCTTCCTCAACCTGAGCAATGTTTTGAGGCAGGTAAGCATGATTGGTCTTGTTGGAATTGGGATGACTTTTGTTATCCTTATCGGGGGGATCGACCTTTCGGTAGGGGCTGTTGTAGCTGTTGCCGGTGTGCTGGCAGCAAATCTGAGCTCGACAAACAGTTTGATTCTCACCATATTTGTTCCCATCCTGGCTGCGACGTTTCTAGGATTTGTAAACGGATTCGTCGTAACCAAGATGAAGATCGTACCATTCATTGCAACCTTGGCAATGATGATGGGGGCTAGGGGAATCGCTTATATTACCACTGGTGAGGTATCGGTTAGGGTAGGTCAGATTTCCCCAACATTTACAGCACTGGCTAGAGGCTATATCTTGGGACTTCCGGTTCCGGCTGTAATATTTGTTTTTACAATACTTGCGGCAGCGTTCATCTCAAAATATACGACTTTGGGACGGCATATTTACGCCGTAGGCGGAAATGAAGAAGCTGCAAGAATGATGGGGCTTAAGGTAGACAGGATTAAAATGACGGCGTATACGATTTGCAGTGCACTGGCAGGATTTGCAGGGGTCATTCTGACAGCTAGACTCGGCGCTGGACAGCCTGTTGCAGGAGAAGGCTGGGAAATGAACGCTATAGCAGCCGTTGTTCTCGGCGGCACACAGCTGACCGGCGGTGTAGGTAAATTCGGTGGAACTTTTATAGGGGTTCTGATTATCGGGATCATCACTAATATCTTCAATATGCAAGGGAACATCAATACCTGGTGGCAGAACGTAATCATGGGAGCACTGCTCCTTGTGGTGGTTGTAATTCAGTCCCAGGCAGCAAAATCCAAAAAAGTGTAACTAGTCAATTAGATCTGGGCAGGTAAAGGGATTGCCGGGTAAAAAGGTTTTCCGTTTTCCTGCCTTTTATGTTTGTTTGAGCAATCACAGCTGATGATGGAAGAATACAGCGTAATTCAACTTGCTGAAAAGGTGAGATGCAGTAAGCGGTAAATGAGATCAAGGCATACAAACCTGGAATAACGTACCCCGATAACCCAAGATACCAGTCATATCCTGGGGGTACCGTTAATAGAATAATATGGCACTGCCATATTATTTTTTTTACGGAGGAAAACATATGAAAAAACTATGGTTATTCATCGTTAGCATACTGATTGTCTTACTTAGTATGCCGGTAAGCTTTGCAGCGGGAAATGTGATTGAAAGCCCTAATGTTAGGATTGTCATAGATGGTACTCAGGTGACATTTTCCAATACCCCCGTTACGGTTAACGAACGAGTAATGCTGCCCTTAAGAGAGATCCTGACGAAGCTGGGAGTTAAGGATGATCCGGAACATATCCTCTGGAATGACGCAGATAAGAGTGTTACGATTTATAAGGACCAGACGAAAATAATTCTGAAGGTCGGACAGAGCAATGCTTTTATCAATGATCAGGAGATCAGGCTGGATGCGGCTCCGGTAAACTACAACTCCAGGGTCTTCATCCCGGTACGGTTTGTATCCCAAAGTTTGGGGAAGAAAGTAGTTTGGGATGGGGCAACTTTTACGGTATTTGTGAGAGAAGAAAGCGAATTCAATCGGACAAAAGAAGTTTTGGATAAAATTAGCGCAGCAATGCAGCCAATATGCAGATTCAAATTCGGGATGGAAACCAGAATGATTATTGCTGCTAAGGAAGCAGTCATAAGTGGTGAAGGCGAAACGGATCTGGGAAAGCAGATCCTGCATACGAAAATGCGGTTTAATCTCCTGGGGAAGGAAACAATTACTGAAACTGTACTTGCCCAAAACACCGTATTTTCAAAAGTGATGCCGGCGGAAAATTGGCAAAAGAAAAGCATCAGTAAAGAACAATTCGAGAAATTGCTGAATGGACAGCTGATCATCAAAGGACGGGTTGATACTCTTGCGGCAGGATTGGTGCTTCAGGAGGGAGACAGCTTTGGTGATTTAAAGCTGAAAGGCGACCTGTTTATTGATGATTTGTTCAACCAGGCTACAGCCTCGGTGGGCATTTTGGGGATCGACTTCAGTAAAATGAATCTTGAGTTGGCTGTAGACAGGAACACCTATTTGCTGAAAACGGCGGCAGTCACTGCAGAAGCCAATGCTAAATCCGCTTCAGGCAGCCAGAAGATAACGGAAACCATCCGCTGTACCTACTCGGAATATAATGGAGATTTTTCAGTACCACTGCCTGAAGATATCAAACAATAAGCGAATTAATCAACATGTTTGTGTGAATTGCATGCGGGATTTGTGAATACTAGCTTTTATACTCCCTTCTCCATATAGGAGAAGGGAGTATTTATTTCCTTAAAGATTTCATCTTAAAAGATATCGTTGGAAACATGTGCAGAAGTAAGCTTCTCAGAATAGAATAGATGTATTAATATTAGTACAAATTTTGCTAATAGATTCTTTATTGGGGAACAATATGATATAATACATCTATCATGAATCTATAATACATCCGATATTACCAATTCGCTGTATTTCATAACAGTTCTGATTATTTTTACATGAGGTGTTCATATGAAAGTTAGAGAGATTATGAAGCTTTTGGAGGCAGAACTTCTGGCAGGGGAAGAAAATCTGGACATGGAAATCAACTCGGCCTGCGGTGCAGACTTGATGAGTGATGTTATGGCTTTTGTGAAAGACCATGTTCTGCTTTTAACCGGACTTGTCAGCCCACAGGTGATACGAACTGCGGAAATGATGGATATCAAAGTGATCGTTTTCGTCCGCGGGAAAAACCCGCCTCAAAATATCATTGACCTTGCGAAGGAAAAAGGGATCACCGTTTTAAGAACGAAGCACCCTATGTTTATATCCTGCGGGAAGTTGTATAGTCAGGGAATGATCGGAAGAGGTGTATGGGATTGAGTGATGGTACCATCAAGATGAGTTTTACGATTTTGCCGGATGATTTGACCGCTGCAGGAGAAGCCTCCAGCAGCATGAAGAAAATGCTGAACCAGTTGGGGGTGAGCCCGCAGCTGGTGAAAAAGGCCGCCATAGCAATGTATGAAGCGGAAATCAATGCCGTGATTCATGGGGGCGGTGGTATAGCAGATATTATCATTGATGGACAAAAGATTGAAATCCTCATTAGGGATGAAGGTCCCGGGATCCCGGATCTGGAACTAGCTATGCAGGAAGGATATTCCACTGCCAGCGACGAGATCAGAGAAATGGGTTTTGGCGCCGGGATGGGTTTACCGAATATGAAAAGGTATTCGGATGAGTTGATCATACATTCAGAGGTTGGAAAAGGAACCTCGGTAAAGATTATTGTGAATTTTTACTAATGCAAGATTTAACGTGTGCATATCGATATTTATATTTCTAGAGAATATCGTAAGTTACGGACACTATGAATAAGTTCAAATACAATTAGCGAATTTACAAAAATAAAGCATACATTTTCAAACATACTCCTATAACCATTTTGAAAATAGAACGGGGTGTTTTAATGGGGACATATTTTCATTCTGTTACACTGGATGAAAGCAGGTGCAGAGGCTGCACCAACTGTATCAAAAGATGTCCTACGGAAGCCATCAGAGTTCGAAAAAGCAAGGCAAGAATCATCAATGAAAGATGTATCGACTGCGGAGAATGCATCCGGGTCTGCCCATATCATGCTAAACAAGCAATTTCGGATCCCTTCAACCTGATCTATTCATTCAAATATAGGGTAGCCGTACCTGCGCCATCCTTATATGGGCAGTTTAAGAATGCCGCATCCAGGAATCATATCCTGACAGCTTTGAAGGGAATGGGATTTCATCGCGTCTATGAGGTGGCGAAGGCTGCAGAAATCGTTTCGGATGCCACCAGAAAACTGATCCAGGAAGAATGGGTAAATAAACCCCTGATTTCTTCTGCATGCCCGGCTGTGGTCCGGCTGATCCAAGTTAGATTTCCAAGCCTTATTGATAATATTGTCAAGCTGGAATCTCCTATGGAGGTTGCCGCCAAGATTGTCAGGAAAGAAGTGATGGACAGTCTCAAGCTGTCCAGTGAGGATATCGGTGTGTTTTTCATTACGCCTTGCGCAGCAAAGGTTACGAGCGTAAAGGCTCCTTACGAGAAGGAAAATTCCAATGTAGACGGCGTTTTATCCATAAAGGATATTTATCTTAAGATATTAAACAGTCTCGGAAAGATAAAAAATGCGGAGGACTTGGAACAGGCAGGATTTGAGGGGATCCGCTGGGCAAATTCAGGCGGTGAAAGCCTGGCTTTGGGCACCGAGAAGTTTTTGGCAGTAGACGGTATTCACAATGTGATTACGATTCTTGATGAAATAGAAAATGACCGGATTGAAGATGTTGATTTCATTGAAGCCCTTGCTTGCAATGGCGGTTGCTTGGGCGGCCCGCTGACGGTAGAGAATCTTTATGTGGCAAAAACCAGATTGAAGAAATATATTGACCAGGCAAAGGATAAAGACCTTCCTCAGAAGGAAATTGACAAGTATGATGATTTGGTCTGGACGGGAAATGTTGAGTATAAACCGGTCATGAAGCTTGACAAGGATATGGTCAAAGCTATGAAGAAACTGGAAACGCTGGAATTGATCCATAAGGAACTCCCCGGGCTGGATTGCGGAGCATGCGGTGCTCCCAGCTGCAGAGCGCTGGCGGAAGATATCGTAAGAGAAAATGCCAATGAGACGGACTGCATATTCAAGCTTAGAGAAAAGGTCCGTGACCTGGCAATTCAGATGATGGAACTGGAGAAGAAAATGCCTCCGGTACTGGACAAGGAAAGTGAACCGACAAAAGGGGGAATTGAAGATGAATGTTAGAGAATTTGCTGAAAAAACCGGAATGAAGGTGCTGACTGGCGACAAGGGACTGGATAAGGAACTAGCGGGAGCCTATGTTTGTGATCTTCTCAGTTGGGTGATGTCTCATGCCAATAAAAACAATGCATGGATCACAGTACACACGCATCTTAATGTTGTTGCAGTAGCGCTACTGACCGAAGTTGCGTGTGTCATCATTCCGGAAGGAATCCATGTAGAAGAACCTACAGTCAATAAAGCAATGGAAGAAGGCATAGCAATATTAAGTTCTGATAAGAGTGCATATGAAATATGCTGTTTGGCCCATGAATTCAAAGTTTAGCCAAGGAGATGCACCATGAAGGTTGCCGTAGATTTGCATATTCATACCGCGCTTTCGCCGTGCGGGGATAATGACATGACCCCTAATAACATCGCCAACATGGCATTTCTTAAAGGACTTGATATCATAGCGATCACCGATCATAATTCTGTAAAAAATTGTGAAGCGGTGATCAATTGTGCCTGCAAAAAGGGAATTGTGGTTGTTCCGGGAATGGAAGTGGAAACCAAGGAAGAGGTGCATGTGGTCTGCCTGTTTCCAACTCTCGAGGAAGCAAAAAAAATGCAGGAAATCGTATATTCAGCTCTTCCGGTCAGAGAAAATCGGGAAGAAATATTCGGACAGCAGTTGGTACTGGATGATGAGGATAATCCTCTTGAACAGGAAAGAAGATTTTTGATAACAGCTGCGGATATCAGTGTTGATGATGTGTTTAGCAAGGTTGAGGAACTTGGCGGAGTGGCAATTCCGGCACATATTGATCGAGAATCCTACAGTATTATTTCAAATCTTGGGATGATCCCGGATTATCTGAATATTACCTGTGTCGAGATTTCAAAAATGTGCAGCTGCGAAAGCTTCCAGATTCAGCATCCCTATCTGGACAGGTATTCTTTTATACGATCATCGGATGCGCATTACCTTTGGGACATCCTTGAGAGAGAAAGCTTTATCGAGGTTGAAGAGTTAAGTTCTGAGGGGTTGATACGGGCGCTAAAAAAGAATTCTTATAAAAAAATAGGATTCATTTAAGAAATGAATCCTATTTTCACAAAGCATTATTTTTCTTTTTTCTAGTCAAAAAGGAATTTCTCCGGATTCATGCTTCCAAAGAGATCTTTTTCCTGGGGACTTAAAACCGGGGTGTTGGAGAAACAGTTCATATATTCATTATAGGAACTGCACCACATCAGGTTGATGGAAAAATCCGAACCGAAGAGTATTCTTTTCATTAACTTCTCTCTTTGTTTTTCTGGAAATTCTGCAATAAGTTTTTTAAGAAGCTTATAGAATTTGTCTTCATCTCCGCGACAAGAAAAATCAATGTATACATTTTCGTATTTCAGCGCCAATTTTAATGCCTTTCTTGACCATTGATGCATATTCAAGATCCCAAGAAATTTATTCTGCCTTCCCATATGCGCCAGATTCAGTTTGAGTTCTGGATATCGTTTCAGGACTTTTTCCCATTGATCAGGGGAAGTGTAGGTCTGTACCTGCTTCTTATTCAGCACAACAAATCCGCTTTCATTACAGTGGGCTGTAATGGGAATCTTCTTTTTGCAGCAGTAGCGATAAAGATATTTGACCTTTCGCAGTTCTTCCTTATCGCCTTCCGGCCAAGGATCAAATCCTAGCGGAGGGTAGACCTTGATACCGGAAAAAAAGTTTGAAGTCAGGTTTTCAATATTCCCATCGAAAGCGCCCATCTTGGACAACAATTCATTAGGATTTCTGTGATACTGTGCAAAATACTTCTCAAGCATTTTGGGAATGGTATTTCTTTTCTTAAGGTCCTGAGAATTCTTAAATAATCGTTCAACAGCGTTTTTGTCCTCCGATCGGATAAAAAGTTCAGCCAGCGCATTTTTTTCGTCAGGACGCATTTCGCCTCTAAATACAAGCTTTCCCGACTTTTTTCTATAAAGAACCTTCCGTTGAAGTTCGCGGGGCAGAAAGTGAAGGGGCGGTTCACTGCCGACTTTCTCAGTCGTTTCCTTTCCCAAGGGATAGTTCTGGGTATTGATTCCCAAAAACGGAAAAATCTCAAAAAGATTACCACCGTTTTCATATTTCTCTTTATAGGCCTTGATTCCGTTGAAAACATCAATGACCTGTTCAACAACGGGCTTATGGGAAGGTTCATTGTAATGGATTGCGGCAGAAGCCATTCCTTTATACCCGAAATCAATTAACAGGGGGGTAAGTACGATTTTTGAATACTCATTTCCCCCAATGTTCACTTTCCCGTTTCGGACGAGGGGGGGCTGGCAATTCTTGATACAGCTTTCCATGAGGAAAAAGATGTTACCAACGTCATTTTCCATAACAGACATCAGGTTTTCAACCTTATTGATCTTTTTTCCTATAATAAAGGAACTGAGCGGCCCGAAAAGGGAATTTGCCGCAAGCAAAAGAGGAATATTAAACTGCTTGATAAAAGAGAGAAAATACGGGTGGCTTAAATTCATTGCATGGCAGTGGATATCAAAAAACTTTTTTTCTTTCAACATTTTCACCTCACAATATCAAATTATATTTTTTTTCCAGATAAAACGCCATACCTCGGAGCTGAAAAAGTGAAAAATCTTGTAAATAGTTGTCTATAAACCGTGAAATTCAACACTTGAGTGCAGTTTAACGAAAGCGTTTAAAAGTATAAATTAAAAATCAAAGGACAATAATATCTTTCGAGGTGTTGATGGATGCCAAAAACCGTTGGAATTCCCAGAGGTTTATTCTTTTATGAGTATTATCCGCTTTGGAAGCGTTTTTTCGAAGAATTGGGGGCACAAGTAATCTTATCGGAGCCTACCTCCAAACAGATTCTGGACGCAGGCGTGAAATCCTGTGTGGATGAGGCTTGCCTGCCGTTGAAGGTGTTTCACGGACATGTTCTCAATTTGGTTGGAAAAGTGGACTATTTATTTATACCCCGGCTGACAAGTGTTTCAAAAAACGAATATATTTGTCCTAAAATCGGCGGTTTGCCGGATATGATAAAGCACACGCTGCAAGGTTTACCCCGGATCATTGATACGGAAATCAATTTAAGGAAGTCAAGCAGCAATGCGTACAAAGCTGCCTATGAAATCGGAATGAATTTTAGCAGTAACAGTACGGAAATCAGAAAAGCCTATAAAAAAGCATTGCAAAGTCATGAAGCGCACAAGGAGAAATTAAAAAGCGGAATCCTTCCGGATGAAATATTCAGTAAGAAATCAGCAAGGATCCATCCGAAGAAGGAATTGACGCTGGATATTGCAGTCATCGGACATGCTTACAACCTGTTTGACAGTTATGTGAGCATGGAGATGCTGGCAAAGCTGAGGAAGAATAACATCAACATTCATACGATCGATATGGTGGACGAGTCGGATATTAATCAGATGCACAAGGCTCTTCGAAAGAGGATGTTCTGGAATTTTGGAAGGCGTGCGGTAGGAAGTGCGCTTCATTTTTTGGGTAGAGAGGGCATGGACGGGGTCATCTACGTCATGTCTTTTGGATGCGGGGTGGATTCCTTCGTCTGCGATATGGTAGAGAGGAGGATCCGGCAAAACAGCGATATCCCGTTCATTGTTCTGACGTTGGATGAGCATTCCGGAGAAGCCGGAATGGATACAAGGCTGGAAGCATTTATTGATATGATACGATGGAGGAAACTCAATGAAAGTAACATTCCCGCATATGGGTAATACATATATTTGTGCCAAAGCGCTGATGGATGATTTCGGCATTGACTATGTAATTCCGCCTTTTAACAGTAAAAAGACGCTGGAGATCGGCACAAAATATGCTCCGGAGCTTGCCTGCCTTCCCCTGAAAATCAATATCGGCAATTTTGTCCAGGCACACAGGCAAGGTGCAGATACCATGATTATCACCGGCGGCTGTGGACCCTGCAGATTCGGATACTATAGTGAGATGAACAGAGAGATTCTCAAGGATATCGGCTGCGAACTGGACGTGATTGCGCTGGAATGGCCGGATCAAGGACTGCCTGAGTTCCTCCGGAGGGTGAAGAAGCTAACCGGAGGCTTGAATGTAGTCAAAATCAGCAGGGTCCTTAAGGATGTAACACAGATCGCAAAGATGATGGATGACTTTGAGAGGCTCTCTTTCAGAGTGCGGCCCAGAGAAGTGCATAAGGGAGATACCGACAGGATTTATAAAGCTTTTTTAAACAAGGTCCTTAAAACTGCTGGAAGTTCAGAAATAAAAAAGTTGATCCGGGATGCTACCAGTGAGCTTCTCAGTATCGACATGGACCGAGACTTTGTTCCGCTAAAGGTTGGCATCGTGGGAGAAATCTATACAACCATTGATCCTTTTACAAACAACAATATTGCCTCAAAGCTCGGGAATATGGGAATAGAGGTTGATCGGCAGGTTACTGTCAGCGGATGGATCATTGAGCATATCATTAAAAACGCACTGCATCTTCCACGGGACCTGCGGTATGCAGAAGCTGCCCGGCCGTATCTTGGAACCATGATCGGCGGGCATGCCCAGGAAACCCTAGGGCATACGGTGCTGTATGCAAAAGAAGGATATGATGGTGTGATCCAGGTGTATCCCCTGACCTGCATGCCGGAAATCGTAGCAGAGAGTATACTTCCTGCCGTTGAGAGGGATTATGATATCTCAGTATTGACATTGATTATTGATGAAATGACCGGTGAAGCCGGATATGATACAAGAATTGAAGCATTTGTTGATCTGCTGAAACGAAGAAGGGAGAGAAAAAATGTTGGAGAAGCAACCGTGCTATTTGGGAATTGATGTCGGATCTGTGAGTACCAATCTTGTAGTGATTGATGAAAAGGATCATGTCATAGAAAAACTATATCTGCGTACCGGCGGACAGCCCATTAATGCAATGCGGGATGGGATGAAAATCCTTGCTGAAAAGCTTGATGACAAGGTAAGAATCAAGGGGGTTGGGACAACAGGAAGCGGAAGACAGCTTGCCAGTGTCATTATTGGGGCTGATATCGTAAAGAATGAGATTACTTCTCATGCAGTCGCTGCCCAAAAAGTCATACCGGGGGTTAAGACCATCCTTGAAATTGGAGGGCAGGATTCAAAAATCATCATCTTGAGGAATGGAGTTGTCTACGATTTTGCCATGAATACCGTCTGTGCTGCGGGTACAGGTTCATTTTTGGACAGACAGGCAGCAAGACTGAACATTCCCATTAGTGAATTTGGGGCCTATGCACTGCGATCACAGACGCCGGTAAGAATTGCAGGGAGATGTGCTGTTTTTGCTGAATCCGATATGATTCACAAACAGCAGACAGGACATACTCTGGAGGACATCATCAGCGGATTGTGCGAGGCACTGGTGCGAAACTACTTGAACAACCTTGCAAAATCCAAGGAGATCAAGGAACCTGTTGTTTTCCAGGGCGGGGTTGCGGCCAATATTGGAATCGTCGCCGCCTTCGAAAAAGCTTTGGGTATCAAGATCGTTATTCCGGAATATCACGATGTGATGGGGGCTTACGGAGCAGCGCTCATCGCAAAGGAAAAGATGGCCGCCGGATCAAGTCCCACAAACTTCTATGGTTTCCAAACAGCAGACAACGAGTATCAGGCAAAGAGCGTGGAGTGTCATGATTGCTCCAATCTTTGCGAAGTGATTGAGATATACTCCAATGGCGATGTACTTGCACGCTGGGGAGACCGATGCGGCAAATGGAGCAGCCTGGGGAAAGCCAGCGAGGTTGTAGGATAGTCATTGAAAAGCTCCGGAGTTGAAATGTGATTTGCTTTATTCATTAGCTGCAAAATTCTTTTATTAAGCTTATAACAAAAAAGAAGGTAATCTACATGGCTCAGTATTACGTCGATCTGCATGTGCATATTGGCCGCTCTTCGGGCGGCAGGGAAATCAAGAAAGCCACGGCAAACAACCTGACTTTTGAGAATATCGCTTTTGAATCCTATTACCGTAAAGGAATTCATGTGATTGGAGTCGTGGATTGCATTTCACCCTATGTAATTGAAGATATCGACAGCCTCCTTGAGCGCGGAGAACTTGTAGAAAAAAGGGCCGGGGGAATGGAGTACAGAGGGGGGCAAACCCTCATTCTGGGGGCGGAGATTGAAACCCACGAAAAACATGGCTGCAGTTCCCACTCATTATGCTTCTTCCCGACCCTAACGCAAATTAAGGAATTCTCGGAGGAAATGAGCAAGCATATCCGGAACATCCGTTTCAGTGCCATCCAGTCCAGACTCACAGGGCAGCAGCTTTTTGATATTGTGGACGCCCATGGCGGTGTCTTTATTCCTGCCCATGCTTTTACTCCCCATAAAAGCTTCTATGGAAATTGCTGCAATTCCCTTCACGAAATCTTCAATGATCCAGCCTATGAAAAAATACCGACCGTCGAACTGGGCTTAAGTGCAGACTCCATGATGGCCAGTCATCTGAGTGAACTGGATGGGAAAACCTTTATCAGCAATTCGGATGCTCACTCTCTCCCCAAAATGGGAAGGGAATACAACATCTTCGAGATGGAGGAACCAACCTATGAGGACATCTTAAAAGCTTTGAAAAATCAAGACGGAAGAAGGGTTGTAGCCAATTATGGCCTGAATCCCAAATTGGGAAAATATCACCGGAGCTACTGTGAAATCTGCGATACAGTGATCGAGGGAGAACCGCCGGTTCTGAAGTGTCCGGTATCAGAAAATCATTCTGTAGTTGTCGGTGTTCGGGACCGCCTTGAGATAATTCAGGATCGGGAGGTCGAGAAGATGGAGGGGAGGGCACCGTATCACTACCAGATTCCACTTGAATTTCTTCCTAAAGTCGGACCAAAAACCATTGATAAGCTGATCAGTAAGTTTGGAAATGAAATGAGAATTCTCCATAATGCGACGTTGGACGAACTCTCGGAAGTAGTAAAGGAAGATATCGCAAAAAATATTATCCTGGCACGAGAAGGGAAATTGGGAATTGAAGTAGGCGGCGGCGGAGTGTACGGGAAAATTGAGGGATAATATATTGAAAAGTCTCGGGAAATAGCGGGAATTATTTGAAATAACGGACATAGTATTATAATATAGAAATATCCATAATTTGGGGTTCTGTATCCGGTTATTTATAAGGAGTGATAATACCGGAATCTATTGAATACAATTGATAATAGCCACGATGAAAACTGAATAAGTACAGCAAACGCTTAATCTGAAAAGCAGGAAGTTCAATTGCAAATCAAAACTTCAACGAATTTATCATCAATCATTGGTTTTAAATATCATATGCAATTTAATGATTTCTGCTGCAGAGCGGGGGACCCAATATCCATGGGGTGAATCCATTCTGAATGTGAGCGGAGAAAAGTGTAAAGTGAGAACTTTTATTAACTTCATAGCTGTTCTTAAATCTCACTTCCCACCTCTCACCTCCCACTTCCAGAACGGTAGGGTTAATCTCTTGCGACCCGAATCCGTCAGCTAACCTCGTAAGCGTTGAAGGGGAGGAATGTTGTATGCATATGCCATGATGTCTTTCAAGGTAGGATTATGTAGCTGCAGTTGCTTCTCTGCAGCTTTTTTCATTTTCTGGAGGAAATGTGGAAGCTGAGACCATGATTCAGAAATGGAGGGAATCATATGATTAGAGTATGCCTGATTGGTTTAGGAAAGACCGGAAGGGAAATTGCCAACTTCCTGCTAAAACAGGAGGATATCAAACTTGTAGCTGTGATTTGCAGTGCGGATAGTGATAAAGTAGGGAAAGATCTCGGGGAGATTATTGAAATCGGAGAAACCGGAATAAAAGTCGATGGTGCCAATCATCTAGAAGAGGTCATATTTAAAGCAAAACCCGATGTGGTACTGGATTTCTCCAGTCCGAAGGCTACCATAAAAAATGCGAAGGTGTTCTCTAAAATGAAAGTCAATATCGTTGTAGGTACCACTGGTTTTACAAAATTCGCGATGAAAAAGCTCTTTGTTCTGACACGTAAGTATCACAATGCGATCGTTTACGCCCCAAATATTACGCTGGGGGTGAATGTACTGATGCTTTTTTCCAATTTGGCTGCCAATATTCTGAATGAATATGATTTCCAGGTAACAGAAATTCATCATAAAAACAAAAAGGATGCACCCTCAGGGACTGCATTAAAAATTGCTGTTGAGATTGAAAAGGGAATTAAAGCATCCCAACCTGAAAAGGAAGAGGTGGATATTCCGATCCATGCTGTACGGGCAGGTGGTGTGATAGGAAAGCATGAAGTGATGATCATTGGGGAGAATGATAAAATCCAAATTTCTCATGAGTCTTTTTCAAGAAAAGCTTTTGCAGTGGGTGCGATCAAGGCAATTAAGTTTATCTTCGGTAAAACCGGGTACTTTGAAATGAACGATGTGATCAATCTGAAGAAGATTCTCGGGGATTATCTTGAAAAGGAAAACAGCGTTCTGAACAGGAGATACCTTGGGAAAAGGAATGGGATCGGAGAAACCCAGGAGTCATTGGCATGAAAATGAAAGCTAAAAATCAAGAAAGAAGAATCAAGAATCAAGAATGAAGAATCATACCAATAATTGAATAGATATAATCTAAAAGGTATAACAAAAATTGCAAATGAGGAAATATGTGAATAAATTGAAGCCTGCCGTTTTAGCGGCAGGCTTCTTCAATAATTCTTAACTCTTACTTCTTAATTCTTAATTGGCTTACTGCACTACCCAGCGGATTAATCCCATATCAAACTTGTTGATTAATTCAGGATGATAAGGCAGTGCCCTGAAAGTATACCCGTATTCTCCGCCCTCAAGGATTCTGATACTTGTTGAGTAGCGGTAGGTTGCAGTGTCCGTTTTTTCCTCAAGGCTCATTTCTGCAACTTCAGGGTTTTCGATCATGCCATTCCTGCCAATAGGACCATAGTATACTTCTACTTTCACACTCGAAGGGTCAATACTGCCAAGGTGAACGGAAGTACTGATGCTGAGGGTCTCTCCGGAGATTGATTTCTGCTCCTTCAGCTGGTTATGGGTTTTATCAGCAATCAGCTGTACCTGAGGCCAGTTTTTCTCAATAAAGGCTTTCCAGTCAGAGAGGTTGGCAGCATAGCTGTACCCTGTGGACAGGATTTTATCCACCCTGGACATGGAAGGTACATAGAACTTATTGTTGTATTCCTGAACCATGCGGTGAGTACTGTACTGATACAATAATGTTTTTATAGATTGTTTCATTACCTGCACCCATCTTACAGGGACACCTTTTTCATTTCTATCATAGAATAAAGGAACAATCTGCTTTTCCAGTGTTTCATAAATGGACTCACTGTCGGCGTTGTCCTGGTGATATTCATTGTCATAGAAGGTATCGTCGCCGATCGACCAACCGTTTTTGCCGTTGTATCCTTCGCACCACCAGCCGTCGAGTACGCTGAAGTTGATGACGCCATTGATACATACTTTTTGTCCGCTGGTACCGCTGGCTTCCAACGGCCTTCTAGGGTTGTTCAACCAGATGTCCACACCCTGAACCAGATTTCTTGCAAGGGTCATGTTATAGTTCTCCACCAGGATGACTTTCCCTCTGAAACCTTCTTGTCTTGCAATATCATTGATATTTTTGATAACTTCGTGAGCAGGCCCGTCTGCAGGGTGTGCCTTACCGGCGAAAATGATTTGCACGGGCATCTCAGGATTGTTTAAAATTCTTTGAATTCTTGCTACATTTCTGAAGATGAGGTTTGCTCTCTTATAGGTGGCAAATCTGCGAGCAAAACCGATGGTCAAAGCGTTGGAATCAAAGAGAGTATCAATCTCCCGGACACTTTCCATGGATTCACTATTGGCAGATCTTTGCTCACGCAGCTTGTCACGTACGAAGCCAATCATCTTTGTTTTCAATACACAGTGGGTTTTCCAGAGTTCCTCATCCGGAATATCGTCGATCTTATCCCATATTTCCTTTTCATACAATCTTTCCTGCCAGTCCTTATCCAGATACCTGTTGTAAAGGTCCTTGAAGCTTGGGGACAGCCAGGTCAGCGTATGTATTCCATTGGTAATATGTCCGATAGGAACATCGTCTTCAGGAACACCGGGCCAGATATTGTTGAAGATATTCCGGGAAACTGCACCATGCAATTCGCTTACGCCGTTCTTCCTTCCTGCAATGGTTAAAGCCAGTGCGGTCATGTTGAAGTTCTGGTGATCCCCGATCTTCAATCCCAAATCGAGGAACTCATGGCGGCTGACGCCCAGAGAACCCCAGTAGTTGCTGAAGTATTTGTCAATGAGGTGTAAAGGGAACACGTCATTACCTGCCGGTACGGGAGTATGGGTTGTGAAAATGGAAGCGGAAGATACCACTTCTTTAGCCACTCTAAAGGATAGCCCTTTCCCTTGAACAAGCTTGCGGATAAGTTCAAGGCCCATGAAGGAGGAGTGACCCTCATTCATATGATATACTGTCGGATTTAATCCTAGCGCATCCAATACACGGATACCGCCGATGCCAAGGAAAATCTCCTGCTGTATTCTTGTTTCCTGATCGCCGCCGTAAAGTCTGGCAGTCAGACCGCGATCGGAAGGGTTGTTTTGTTCAACATCGGTATCCATAAAGTAAATGGATACCCTTCCAACACGGACCTGCCAAACTTTGGCGTATACCACCCTTCCAGGAAGTTCAACACTGATAAATACTTCTTCACCGTTGGAGTTCAATGCAGGTTTAATAGGAAGGTAAGACACGTTCAAATCGTTGAATACGGTTTCCTGCCAACCATCCCGGTTTAACCGCTGGCTGAAATAACCCTGTTTATAAAACAAGCCGATGCCGACGAAAGGAATTCCAAGGTCACTGGCAGATTTGCAGTGATCTCCTGAAAGGACGCCCAATCCGCCGGAATATATTGGCAGCACTTCATTCAGGCCATATTCAGCTGAAAAATAAGCAACCAAATGATCCTTTCTATCCGGATGATTTTTGGAAAACCAGGTATCGGTATTGTTGATATATGAATCAAAACGCTGAACAATCTCATGGTAACGACGCATATAGTCGGAATCATTGAGCTTTTCCTCTAGTTTTTTCTGGCTCACTTCGAGTAAAAATCTTACTGGATTCTTGTTCAGCTTTTCCCAAAGAGCAAGATCAATTTCCCGGTACAGATCAATCGCTTCCGAGTTCCAAGACCACCAAAGGTTATTCGCTATGTCTTTTAATCGTTTCAGTTGTTCTGGAATCACTGCTGTTACTTTTATTTTTCCTAAAAGATACATATTGAACCTCCAATTCGTTTTGTCTTATATTATTATCCCTATTTAAAAAAGAAATAACATAAAAATAGATTTTAATAACTTAAAAAATGAAAACAAAAAATGAAATAAAATAGAAATGGCTGGATAATGTTACCTGGATATTCTTTTATATATAGTAGCATATATACATTGGGTTTGGTAGAGTTTTGTTTAAATATGTCTAAAAAATTAGAAATATGTTGAATTTATTCAGGCTCAATTTGTAAGTTAAACTCAGCAGTCAAATCCATAGTGTATTCATTCTTGTGCAGGGTATCTTTCCAAAGTATGGCCATTTCTGTTCTGTAAGGTATTTCCTTCTCGTAATATAAAAGGTATGCTTTGCACTGCGAGATTATACATTGTTCTTATGTGCAGGGTGCGTTGTTTTCCGCAGCTCAAGCTCGAGTGATAAGGAGATGTACGAGTTACCTTATATAAACATGGTATAGGATTTTGATCGTTTGATAGTCAAAAACAATTAACCTAAGTACTTGGTATATACCTAGGTTAATTGTGGATTTCGAAGTTATTTAAAAGCATCTGACCGGAGGATGTCTACTTGGTTGTCAAGTTGTTCGGGGGTGTTTTATAGGGGTTCTTTACCATATATCTTCCTGTGGGATCGTGATCCATCGGATCCTTGTCAGGAACCAACTCACCTTTAAAACCAGCATTCCGTGTAATGGCTTTCGTTTTTCTTGTTTTCATGGAATACCTCCTGTGATTTCATCTGCTATATTTTTTGTATTTGCAATCGTGGTTATACTAATAACATTAAAGATTCATCACCCAACAATGTTATTAAAAGGAGGAAAAGACATGACGGACAATTTAAAAGGTGCAGGACATCCATGGGATGACAATCTTCCAAAAAATAAGGAATATATAAAAAGGTTCTACAAAAAATCTGAGAAGGAAATCAAAGCCCAGGAAGGGGAAGGAAGACAAAACATTAAAGAATAAATATTATTGGAATGCTTATGAGCTGGGTTGCCGGAATAGATGTACCCAGCTTCTTTCATACTTTTTTTGACAATGAAATTTTAATAATATATTAATTTTTATCGTAAATCGTTTAAAAACATAATAAAATCGATTATTATTGATGTATGGTTTATTATCAAAGAAAATGTATTTTGTTAAGAGGAAGGGTTTGAAACTTGAATACGAATGAGAATGTGCAAAAGCACAGCAATAAAGTGTCTATATGGAACAAGTTTTTAATATTCTTCATTTTTGAATTCTTTTTTTCTGCACTCACAATGCCTTTTTTGGTTTTTTACGGACCTTTTGATAACATAAAAAAAATAGTCGTGGGGGCTTCGTGGAATTCCTTTAGAACGCAGTATGTATCCAAGATGTTTTTATCGGATCAGGCCATCGCTAGAATATTAGGGAACGGATATGCCGTGGACCCGTCAACCGCCGGGGAAGACCTTCAGATACTGAAACTGGGACAAAATCATGATGATGTGATCGAAGTCTTTAATGTGGATGGAGGAGATTATTCCGGAAAGCTGATGATTGTACACGATCCTACGAGAATTGTCGTGGGATATTCCAGCCAGATGCCTAAAGCCGGGGAAACTACCAGCACGATTGCAAAAAGGAATGGGGCTGTAGCAGCAATCAATGCGGGCGGATTTATGGACCTTGCCTGGGCTGGAACCGGAGGGGCCCCGATGGGCTATATTTTCAGCGGAGGCAAATTGCTGTACAGCCAGTCGAAAGATGAAAATGCAAAAGCAGATACAGCCGCTTTTACAGATAAAGGGATGCTGATTGTCGGAAGACATTCCATCAGCCAGTTGAAGAAATATGGCGTCAAGGAGGGCGTAAGCTTTGGACCGCCTTTAATTGTAAACGGAAAGCCTACCATAAAAAAAGGAGACGGGGGATGGGGGATCGCACCCAGAACGGCCATGGGTCAACGTGCAGACGGAGCTGTGCTTTTCCTGGTTATTGACGGAAGAAGGCTGGGTTCTTTAGGGGCAACTCTTAGAGACGTACAGGACATCCTTCTTGAGTATAAAGCTGTCAATGCGGTCAATCTGGACGGTGGCTCATCAACAACCATGTACTTTAACGGCAAGGTCATCAACAAGCCGTCTGATGTTCTAGGAGAGCGTTCTGTTCCGACAACCTTTATGGTAATGCCTTCAAAGAAAGGTGGGAAATAATGAGAGTAATCGCTCGTGTATATAAATGGATACTGATTTCTGTAATACTGCAACTATTGATTCTTTTATTCTTTAATAACTACTTTTTCGCGAGAAAAGGAGAGGTGAAAGTAACCAGTATTGATACCGAAGGCGTCGTGAAAGAGGACCTGAATGTCAAACTGCCCTCCGGAGCGGCCGATGTGAAGGTTTCCTTTGATGCTTCCTTTGCGGCATACCTGATCGATGGCAGACTTGAAATCCTTGACCTTCAAAAGAAAAAAAACAAAGAAACCATCAAGCATGAGGGGGACAGCATTTCCTATTTTAAATGGCTGCCGGACAGAAACATGCTGATTTACGCTGAAAAAAGCACTGGGGACGAAAAGGTCGGCGTAAAGGTAACCAGCCACAATGTTGATTCCGGGGACAATACGAGCTATCCTCCAATCCTGAAGCTTTCCAAACAGAGTGAAGTGGTTGATATTGAACTTTCTCCGCTGACAAACGTAGTGTATATAAAACTGAAAACAAGCGACACGAATGCATCCATCTATAAATACAATATCAACAACAACCTGAGTCATGTCATGAGTACGAGTATAGACACGGAGATCAAGGAAACCAATTATTCGGACAAACTGATTTATCAGGACAATAAAAAGAGGGTCTTTGTAAATGACAGTATTAAAGGAAAGACATGGCAGATTCCTTTTAAAAACAAGGTTGCTATATTAGGACTGGATTCAGAGGATAAACCTTATATTGGTGAGCTAAATAAAGAGAATAAGGTATTCAAAATTCATATGGGTAAACTGACTGACAGCACATTGAAGTCATGGAGCCAAATCAGCCTGGAAAGACCTCTGCCTGTTGAAAACATCCTGTTGTCTCCGGATGATATTGTATATGAACTCAATGCCGAGCAAAATATGATCACAGATGTCCAGAGCGGTAAAAAGGTTGAATATAAAGGAAAGTATATTGAAATCATCAAAGGGTATGTTGTATCATTAAATGGTAACGAACTCCGCTTGAAAGTAATAAAATAATTGTGAAAACCCATGATTTGTATTTGTGTTTCAAAAACATATAAATGGGTAAAAAATATTCAATATGTGAATAATAAATATATCATAAGGATTAGACATAATTAGGAGGAGTTTTTATGGCAAGTGAGAAAATCGTAGTCTTAAACAAAGATAATTTTGAAAATGAAGTGTCTACAGGAGATATGCCGGTAGTTGTTGATTTCTGGGCGCCATGGTGCGGACCATGCAGAGCGGTAGGACCTATCATGGACGAACTTGCCAATGAGTACGATGGAAAGGCAAAGATCTGCAAGGTAAACGTGGATGAAGAGGGCGAGCTTGCAGCTAAGTTCCGTGTGATGAGCATTCCGACCATCATTATGTATAAAGGCGGACAGGTTGTTGAAAAAGTTATCGGAGCAAGGTCCAAGGATGAATTTTCAAAACTGTTGGATAAAAATCTATAGGGCTGTTGAACTAAAATCAGAACCATCAAAAGTCATATTAATCAGGATATGGCTTTTTTTGTGCCTATTTTTGCAGAAAAAAGAGGATTTTCTTCAGCAGGTATTGAATATATAAAAGGTGTTTGTTTAACAACAATATTTTGTTAAGGGGGATAGGGATGGCAGGAGAAAAACGTTTCAGGACTTCCCTTTTTGGGTTTAATAAATCGGATGTGAACACGTATATTGAAAAAATGCTGAAGGAATTTGACGATAAATTAAAGGAAAAAGAAGATGAAATCGCAGCATTGAAGAACCAGAACAAAGAAATCAGGATCAAGTATGAGGATCTGGCAAGGAAAGCCGACCAGATCAATGAGGACAGGGCTAAAATCGCTGATGTCCTTATCAAAGCCCAGGAAAAAGGCCAGCTGATGATTGAAGATGCCAGACTTCAAGCCATTGAAGAGAAGAAGAAGCTGGAAAGTATGGTTGAACAGGAAAAAGAAAAGCTGGTAGACATTAAAAAAGAGCTGAAGATATTGAAGTCGGAAGTTGTAAATACTTTGAAGAAATACGAAGGACAGCTGGGAGATATCATTGAAGTGGTGGAAGCAGAAGAAGAGGCTGCAGCTGCTGCGGAATGAGAATTTTCATAAAAGAGACTTTGTTCCAAAAAAAGTATATTGTAATCCACACACCTTTTTAGTATAATGGAATACAATATAATAGATCAAATGCTATGATAGGGAAGAGTACATATAAGATTTTTACAGCGAGTTAGAGAATGGTGGAAGTCTAACAAAGGATTTTATGGAAGGCAGCCCTTGAGCATCTCCTTGAGAAATATGAACCTTTTCATTCACGGAGGTTCTAATTAGAGGAAGACGTTTCCTTACGTTACAAAGGAACGGTGTGTTTGCACCGGCTGAGAGAGTGCTGTGAAGCGCTAATTAGGGTGGTACCGCGAATTACTCCTTCGTCCCTTTCGGGATGAAGGAGTTTTTATAATGCTTGGGAAATTATAATTCTACCTTAATTAGTCAATTTCCGTTAAAAGCATTTCTTTCACAGCTGGAAAGCATCAATTCTTTATTATTTTTTATGCTTTCCTTAAGCTGTATTACCAAACTATCATTCTTAATTTTTCAGAAGTTTGGTACCAAAGTCTTCATCAAAATTGTATTTCAAGACTTTGTTTTTTTTCTAGGAATAAATTAGTACTTGAAGCAGGTTCAATCCAAAGGTGGATTCAACCCCCAATATGAAAGGAGAAGGATGAGAATGGAAGAAATCTTGGAAATCTTGGAAAAGGACAATAGAGTGAGTCCGGAGCAGATTGCAGTGATGCTCAATAAAAATGTTGAGGAAGTACGAGCGGCCATAAATAAGTATGAGGAAGAAAACATTATCCTGGGATATCATACCATGATCAATTGGGAAAAAACATCCAGGGAAACAGTTACTGCACTGATTGAAGTAAAAGTAACGCCTCAGAGAGGAGAAGGCTTTGATAAAGTAGCTGAGCGGATCTACAGGTACCCTGAAGTCAATGCGTGCTATCTTATGTCTGGTGGGTTTGATTTGACGGTTATTATTGAAGGGAAGACCATGAAAGAGGTTGCGCTTTTTGTTGCAGAAAAGCTTGCTCCATTGGAATCCGTTCTAAGCACGGCAACTCATTTCGTTCTGAAGAAATACAAAGACAAGGGAACTGTTTTTGAAGAAAAATCGAGGGATGACAGGGAGGCTATCGTTCTATGAACATGGCAGAAATGATTTCTCCGACGGTACGCGGAATTCCGCCTTCGGGGATCAGAAAGTTTTTCGATTTGATCAATGAAATGAAAGATGCGATTTCACTAAGCATCGGAGAACCCGATTTTGATACGCCTTGGAATATCAGAGAAGCGGGTATTTATTCTCTGGAAAAAGGTCATACTCATTATTCACCCAATGCAGGCTTTGCTGAACTGAGAGAAGAAATCGCAAAGTTCATGAAAAGAAAATATAAAGTGGAATACAACCCTAAAAATCAGATTACCGTGACAGTAGGCGGCAGTGAGGGGATTGATATTGCCCTGAGAGCCTTGGTGGGGCCGGGCGATGAAGTTATTATTCCGGAGCCGTCCTTTGTAGCATACAAGCCCTGCGCTGTTCTAACAGGAGCTACTCCGGTGATTATCAACCTCCGGGCAGAAGATCAGTTCCGCTTAACCCCGGAATTGCTGAAAGCGGCAATTACGGATAAAACCAAGGTTTTAGTCCTTCCTTTCCCGAATAATCCCACAGGGGCCATCATGACGAAGGAAGACCTTGACAAGATTGTAGAAGTGCTGAGAGACAAAGATATTGTGGTGATTTCCGACGAAATCTATGCAGAGCTTACGTATGATAAAAAGCATGTATCCATTGCCAGCTATCCTGAAATGAAGGATAAAACCCTGGTCATCAACGGCTTTTCAAAAGCATATGCCATGACAGGCTGGAGATTGGGCTATGCTTGCGGACATCCCGACTTGATAGCTGCCATGACAAAAATTCATCAGTTTTGTATCATGTCTGCTCCTACTATGGCACAGTTTGCTGCGGTCGAAGCGTTGAAAAAGAGTGATGATGATATTGAATTTATGGCCAGGGAATATAACCGGAGAAGGAGAGTTATGCTGGATGGCTTTAGAAAAGCCGGACTTGAATGCTTTGAGCCTTTGGGCGCTTTCTATGTGTTTCCTTGTATTAAATCCAGCGGAATGAGATCAGAAGAATTCTGCGAAAAACTGCTCATGGAGGAACGGGTTGCAGTTGTTCCCGGTACTGCCTTCGGAGAAAGCGGAGAGGGCTTTGTAAGAGCTTGTTATGCAAGTTCTATTGACAATATCAATGAGGCAATGAGAAGAATTCACAATTTTATGGAGAAAAACAGGAAGTAAGAGTCATGTACAAACTAATTGCAATTGATCTGGACGGAACATTGCTGAACTCAAAGAAACACATCTCACAGGAAGATAAGGATGCAATAAGATTTGCTATCGCTCAAGGTGTTAAGATTGTCATCTGTTCGGGGAGGATTTTTGCCGGGGTAAAAATCTTTGCCCGGCAGTTGGAGATCAAAGGCCCCATCATTGCTTGCAATGGGGCTTTGATCTCAGATGCAGAGACAGGAGATATCCTGTATTCTAATCCGTTAAAAGTTGAGGACTGCATCCGTGTCATTGAGCTTTGCCGGGAGGAAGGTATTTATTTCCATGTATATGCGGGAGAAACGATGCTTGCGGAAAAGCTGGAGTTTTCTTCTTTGTTTTATCAAAAAAGAAATGAATTTCTTCCGGAGGAGGAACGGATCAAGATACGGATTGTAGACAATGTAGGCCAGGTTTTACGGGCAGAAACGGACTTGCCGTACAAACTTGTTGCTATCTCTGAGGAGCAAAGGGTTCTTCGTAATTTGCGGTCCAAGGTTCAGAAAATTTCCGGAGTAGAGGTTGTAAGTTCCAATTATGACAATTTCGAGGTAATGAATTCCGGGGTAAATAAAGGGGCGGCGTTAAAATTTATTTCAGAGATCCTGGGAATTAAGAGAGAAGAAACCATCGCTATCGGGGATAACGAAAATGACGACTCGATGATCCGCTTCGCAGGATTGGGTGTAGCCATGGGTAACGCAGAAGACTCGATAAAAAGAATATCACAGTATGTGACGAAAGCCAATGAGGAGTGCGGTGTTGCTGAAGTAATCAGAAAATACATCAAATTGTAGAAAACAAAAATGAGGTATTCAGGATTGAAATACCTCATTGTCAAATTTATATAAATACACAAAGGACTCGATTAAACTACGGATCTGTGTAAGTCAACCTGGTTCAAGGTGTAACATAGAATAAGTTCATCGAGCTGCTGACTAACACAAAGAATTTTTTCCAGATTACCAAGTTCGATTTCTTTGTAAAGCAGTTGTCTCAAAAGCTCTATCTGACTCACAGAATGACCCCCAATAAGAAAAAAATAAAGTTTCTTATTCAAAAATTTCACAGTTTATGCTAATATTGAATATAATGCATCGTATATACATATTTTATAGCAACAGATTGTTGCTGTCAATATTAAACAGCAAAAAATGTAGTCGAATATTTGGAATTAAATGGGAATTATTGGAATTCTATTAGTAATTTGTCTATTAAATTCCCTGAGGTGAAAGTAGTGGAGTTTTCATTTGTTCTAAAGCAGCTTCGGGATGAGAGAGGCTTGTCACAAAAGGATATAGCTGAACATTTAGGGATTACTCGTCAAGCCGTAGCCTTCTACGAACTGGGTAAAAGAGAACCCGATTACCAGATTTTAAGAAGGCTGGCGGATTATTTCGGCGTTTCAATTGACTATTTGCTTGGCAGGGTTCATTGCAAGGAAATGAATGCAGTTACCATTGGTAAGAATATTGATTTAATCCGGGAAGGCATGTCCTTTAAAGAATTTTCCCAGGATATCAGTACCAAAACCGGGACCCTGATTTATCCTGAGCTCCTTGAATTGTACTGCAAGGGGGAAAAGGTTCCCTATATAGGAACAATGAAAATATTAGCACGGTATGCTGGAATTCGAGAATCCTTCTTTTATATTCACAATACCATAGAAGGCTACCAGAAGGAAAAAGAGCTCTGCAGAAGGGAATATGAGCTGGCAGCAGTTCAATCCATAAGAACCACGACCCCGGAAGCGGAAATCGCAGACCTTCAGATTAAACAATGGGCATTGCAAGACGAAAACATCGAATATATCAAGCTTGCAAAGGAAATAAAGGAAGCTGAATTAAAACCCTCCGTTCTGATCCCGTTAATCGAAAGTGTAAAAAATAGCAGGAAAGTATAGTGATAGCTTTGAATGTATTTATAAAATTTTACATAAATGTAAAATAAAAGTAAACGTAATATTATTAGTGTAAACAAAAAAACGGCCGTTGTACACGGCCGTTTTTGAATTATATTGCACTTTCTCCTCTTTCACCGGTTCTAATTCTGATAGCATCCTTAACTTCATAAATAAAGATTTTTCCATCACCAACTTCACCGGTTTTTGCTTCATCCATGATCAGCTTAAGAATTTCTTCCAGGTGCTCATCTTTGGTTACGATTTCAATTTTTATTTTAGGAAGAAGGTTCAATGTTACTTCAGTTCCTCTATAGAATTCCTTTCTTCCCTTTTGATGGCCACAACCCATAACCTGGCTGATGGTTAGACCGTGGATATTAAATTTGCTGAGGGATTCCTTGATTTCTTCCAATTTTCCGGGCCGGATAATTGCCTCGATCTTTTTCATAACTTTTCACTCCTGTCCTTCGACTAAACTAAAGTCGTAGATTTTATTAAGTATTCACCATTTACAGTGAAATTCCTTCTTCTGTTGCAAAATCAGGATAAGCATCTTCTCCGTGCTGCGCAATATCAAGACCTTCATCTTCGTCTTTGGCATCTACGCGAAGCTTTGTAAATATTGAGATCACTTTCAGAATGATAAAGCTGGCTACCGCGGAAAGCACAATGGTTACAATAACGCTGAGTGCTTGAACTCCAAGAAGTGATGCGTTACCGAAGAATAAACCGTCGGCTCCTGCAGGATTTACACTCTTGGATGCAAACAAGCCGGTTGCCAAAGCTCCCCAAATACCTCCGATACCATGGCATCCGAAAGCGTCCAGTGAATCGTCATAGCCAAGTTTGGATTTTGCTACGCTGACTGCGAAGTAACAGATCGGGCTGACCAGTAAGCCGATGATAATGGAACAAAGGGGATCAACATAGCCGGCCGCAGGTGTGATGGCAACAAGACCAACAACTCCACCGGTTGCAGCTCCAAGCAATGTAGGTTTGCCATGATGCATCCACTCAATGATGACCCAGGAAAGAACAGCTGCTGCTGCAGAAGTATTTGTAGCTACAAAAGCACTGAAAGCCAAACCGTTTGAAGCGAGCGCGCTTCCAGGGTTAAATCCGAACCAACCGAACCAGAGAAGACCGGCACCAATTAATACGAAAGGAATATTGTGCGGAATCATTGGTGTAACCTTATAACCTTTACGTTTGCCAATGACGATGGCTGCAACAAGACCGGCAATACCCGAACTGATATGAACGACTGTACCTCCGGCGAAATCCAGTGCGCCAAGGTTTCTCAACCAGCCGCCGACACCCCAGACCCAATGTGCAAGAGGATCATAAACCAGTGTGGACCAGAGCAGTGTGAAGGCGAGAAATGCTGGAAAACGCATTCTTTCTGCAAAGGCTCCTGTGATCAAAGCAGGAGTAATGATGGCAAACATCAGTTGGAACATTGCAAATGCACTATGAGGAATTGTTCCTGCATAATCTGCATTTGGTGTTCCGCCCACTCCCCTGAAGCCCATCCAGTCAAGACCGCCGATGAGGCCGCCTTTGTCAGGCCCGAAAGACAATGTATATCCGAAAAGTACCCATTGTATCGAGATTAATGCGATGATGATAAAAGAATTCATCATTGTGTTCAAAACGTTTTTCTTTCTTACCATACCGCCGTAGAATAGGGCTAAACCCGGTGTCATCAGGAAAACCAATGCGGTGGATACAAACATGAATGCGGTATCGCCGGAATCTACTTTTGCTGCTTCTTCAGCAAAAGATACCAGGGGCAAACATACAAAAGTTAATAAACTTAATAAAACTGCGAATAATTTTTTACTCATAATTCGATTCCTCCATAATAAAATTTTTGTTCTCATGCTTTTTCATGAGTTTTTTTACTGAATTAAGTTAAAGATGGAAGTATAGAATTATCAACTCTGATAATATAGGATATAGGAGCTCCTAAAAATGAATCGCATCAGTGAGATTCATAGATTAGATAAAAACAAAAAAGACGCAAATCGAGAGAAAACAATCTCAAGATAAGCGTCCTTACTTATTTTCATCATTGTTAATTAACCTCAGTATAGCATGGAATTTTTTAAAATGCAATATGAAAAGTGAAATTATTCAAAAAAAAATATACCTAGCGGTAACTGGCTTCAATGGATAAAGGTTGCAGAATACGACTGCTTTAACAATGCTGATGGATTATAATAAAAATAAAATGAAGGAAAAGAAAAACAAACTTGCAAAACGGAAAACGATATGCTACGATATCCATGTGAATTTTCGCAAAGCCATTGAACGGATTGACAGCATATGCTTCTTAAGGTATTCGTCTCATAAGAGAGCACATGGACCGAAGGAGTATCTTGCGAATAGTTTATATATGTAGGAATTTATTAAAAAAGCAGTAGAATAGCACTTTCATTTGATTTTAATGTCTGATATACTAAAATAAATGAATGAGCCTGTTTTTTGTACTGATTTCAATGGTCAATAAAATTCAACTTTAGTACGAGTGTATTTGAATAGCAGGTGCAATAGTAAACAGAGGGTTTAGAACTTGGGACGATGAAGTCCTTCGCTGAAGTGGTTAGCTTGCAGTCGGGGGGCTTTTTTCACATTCAGTATTACTCGAAAACGTAGGAATAAGTCAAAAATAGCTGTGCATTGATCAATTGATTTAGGCCTGTTGTGTGAGAATATTTAATTGTAGATTTTTTGTGTGAATTTATTCTAACAAGGGAAGAGAATAATATAGTGTAATTATGATTGAAAGGCGGTCATTGGATGCCCGGGGAGAAATATGTAGTAGCTTCTTTAGAAAACCCCATGCAAATAGCGATACGAAATATTTTGAATCCGAACGGATATATATTCTTGGGAAACTGCAGTGACTCAACAACACTTCTTCGATTAATCAGAAGCTACAGTCCGGATTTTGTTGTGGTGGACCTTGGCATGCAGTTACGGGAGCTTCGGACCACCCTTGAGACGATAGACGATGAGATGCTTTGTGCATGCATTGCCGTTGGAGATTATAAGGATGTTGAAGTCATCAGCCTGCTGAAGAAATCCAAAGCGCTGTCCTTTTGTCCCAAACCGCTGAACAGGGAAATCTTATTGCATTCGGTTGAGATGGCCAATATGAACTATCAGCGCATCTATGAACTGGACCGGAAGCTTAAGGAAATGACAGAGAACTATGAGACGAGGAAGGTTGTAGAGCGTGCTAAGTGGATTCTCATTGAGAGGGATGGAATCAGTGAGAATGAAGCCTATGAAAGAATGAGGAAAAAGAGTATGGATTCCCGGCTATCCATGAAGGCAATCGCCGAGGCCATCATATTTACTTATGAGATTACTAATAAGTAAGTAAAATTGCTATGATAAAGGGAAATATCGGAGTGGAGTATGATGAAATGGCTGCAGAAGGAAATCTGCGGCTTTTATTGTTTGACAATATTTGATTTTATAAGGATAATAGAGATGTTATGGGTGTAAAACCTATTAACTTATTGTGAAAGGAATGATGAAAGTGCTGGAATTAGAGCAGTATAAGCTTGAAATTGAAACAGTCAAAGCTGAATTAGGTGAAATGGGGGCTTCTCTTTGACATCGCTAGACTGAACGATGAGATAGGAGAGCTGGAGCAGAAAGCATCGGAACCGAACTTCTGGGATAACATCGAAAACTCGCAGAAGGTTTTGCAAAGGACAAAGGTGCTGAAAAGCAAGGTAGAAAGGTTTCAAAACCTTGAGAATGAATGGGAGGACTTAAAAACTCTAACCGAGCTTGGGTTGGAAGAGCAGGATGAAAGTGTCATTCCCGAGGTGGGTGAGGGTCTGAAAAAGCTGAAGGATGATTTATACAAACTGAGGCTTGAAACCCTTCTGACAGGTGAATATGATAAAAATAATGCGATTCTTACACTGCATGCCGGAGCTGGAGGAACAGAGGCTCAGGACTGGGTCCAAATGCTGCTGAGAATGTATACGAGGTGGGCTGAAAGCAGGAATTTCACAGCGAAAATTCTTGATATCCTACCCGGAGATGAGGCAGGAGTGAAAAGTGTCACCATTCATGTCATCGGAGAAAATGCTTACGGATACCTGAAATCAGAAAAGGGTGTTCACCGATTGGTCAGGATATCTCCCTTTGATGCTTCCGGAAGAAGGCATACTTCATTTGCATCGATGGATGTAATGCCTGAACTCGATGATGATATCAAGATTGACATCAACCCTGAAGATTTGAGAGTTGATACGTATCGGGCCAGCGGGGCCGGCGGACAGCATATCAACAAGACGGAATCTGCGGTAAGAATTACTCATATACCCACCGGGGTTGTCGTAGCGTGCCAGACAGAGCGCTCCCAGTTCCAAAACAGGGATACAGCGATGAAAATGCTGAAAGCAAAGCTTTTTGAATTGAAGGAGCGGGAACAAAAAGAGAAGATTGAGGACCTGAAAGGTGTCCAGATGGAGATTGCGTGGGGAAGCCAAATCAGATCCTATGTATTCTGTCCTTATACACTGGTAAAGGACCATCGCACCAATCATGAGATGGGGGATGTAAACTCAGTGATGGACGGAGAACTGGACGGCTTTATCAATGCATATTTGGCGGCAGGACTGAATAAATAAACAGGTAAATTTAAAACGGAGTGGATATACCGCGGTATACCCACTCCGTTCTTTTTTACTATTTTATTTCTATTCTATGTGTTTCCTGGTTCAAAATCACTTTAGCCTTGCTAATCTTGTAAGAAATGCTGTACTTTGAAGTGAGGAACACCTGAAATTCAAATTTGTTGGATTCACTCATACCGATGTTGTAGAGGATAAAGTCGGTGCTTGGAATAGAATACAGCTTGTTGATCTTGTCGTGGATTACTTCAATAGGTACATAGGAGTCCAGGCTGATCGCATCGTTGTACGGAGCCACTTTTAAGACAAAATACCCGGAAAGCTCTCCAAATTGCGTATAAACGGTGACATAGTAAGGCTGACTCTTTTCCTTGGCTTTGCCGTATTCATTGAAGTCCTGTTCCGGATCAAAATAAACCCTGGCTTTGGTTCCGAGGAGTTTTTCGATATATTCCTTGCAGTCATTCTTAATGGCACTGGAATAGTTCTTGCGATCCAATTTCCACTGGATTGAATTGTTCCGGAGGTAGCCGGTGATCTGGAAATTCCTGGTTGTCGAAGACAATTGGCCGGCATCATGGAATTTTACTTCAATAGACATCGTACGTTCATCGGGTTTGATCTCATCAATGGTCTTGTCGCTGTATATCTGCTTCAATCCTTCAGAAATAGACTTTAAAATCTCTTTCTTATTCATGCTTTCCTGAATTATGAATTCCTTTTTATCATAGTCCGCTTTGATCCAGTAAATCATGGCATCGTTTCCCGTGTCGGCGCTGACCAGAAGATTTTGCTTGGAATCAAGACATTCAATTGAATCGATATTGATATTTCGGTTAAGGCTTTGCTTTAAAAAGTCCTCGATCAGGACGATCTTTTTATTCCGAGTTTCACCCTTGTTCTTTCTAAGCAGGTATTCCTGGGCATTTTCGAGCCCGAAAGAACCGGCGATGATATTTAAATCGGAACTCAAGCTTTTATTGAAAATTCTTCCGTTGGTGGCCATATAATCGCTGACTGTGATGAAAAGAGAATAGATTTTCCTGTCCCGGACGATATCAACGGAGTAACACAGCTTTCCTCGGTTGCTGGAATCTAAAAAGTTTACCAATTTATACAAATATAGTGTTCCGTTCTCCTGTCGGTAGCTAAAAGCTACAGGTTGACTGATTCTGTTGAAGTAGGGGGCGCTGTATTTTTTGAAATACTTTTTAAGTTCAGGTGCACTTGATCCTGTAACAAATTTGAGAATATCCATGGGGGGAAGGCCGGTGTTCAGTTCGCCTTCATTGATGACCACTTCAATAGGGCCTGAATAATCGCTGTTCTTGATCGTATAGGAATCGTACTGAATATCCTTGTTATCTGTTTCGGCGCTTTTCCACTGGTTTGGACAGAGGATGGAGTACCCTTCCTCTTTATTGATAAACTTTGCAAATGGGGGCTGAAGTTTGAGCTCGGAGACGGATGAAGGGTAAAACTTGGCAGACCCCAAAATCCTGACCATTGCCTTCAGGATGTTCTGTGAAGGGCTGTAGGTGCGGCTGTTCAACTGAAGATTGAAGAGTCTGGAATTGAAAACAACAAAATAGTCCTGGACAAACACTTTTGTATTTCCATCGGAAATGCTGTATTTCATATACCAATACAGCTTGTCGGATACAATTTCAGAACCTTCTTCAATATCGCTGATCTTTCCCTTGTGAAGCTCTTTGATAAAATTGATCCTTTCTTTGATTGCAGTCTTTTCATCACTGATTCGTTGGGAAGTGATGCTGAAAAACTGGTTGGAGTCAATCTTGAAGCTTTTATATCCGTACGAGAGGATGAGATTGTTTTGTCTGTAGGGAACAAATGTAGACGGGAGTTCAATCTCATAGCCTTCATCGGGATTGGACAGCGTTGAGAAAGCCGGTTCAGCCTGCTGATCCAATAAGGGATAAATTCCATTATTTGCTCCATAAATGGATTTGCTGTCATAGAAAACTTTCAAGTAGTTTTCCTGTTTTGGCAGGTTGGAAATCCTGAGGTTTTTGATAAAATTGTTGATTTCCTTGATATTGGAAGCATCCAGCTCCCCCTTTGGGAGAGAGAAGTTTATTGAATAAACGGTTCTGTTGGAAGCCAAGGGAATTGCGATGTTCAAGTGAGTTTCTTCCTTGGAGGCCAGGTGATCTGACTTTATGACATTATACAATGCAATCTCGGATTCCTGACTAAAAACGTTTTCCTTATACTGGGAGATTACTTTCATATTCAGCTCATCAGACTGCGTACTGCTGATCCCATATAGAAAATCCCGCTGATAGTAGTCCTGCATAGCACTGAAATAACTCATTTTGTATTCTACGAACTTATTGAAAATCGCTTCATCCTTGGAAGAAAAGTCATTCAGATATCTGCGCATATTGTTCATGGAGTCTTTATCCAATTGATCGCAGGTGACGACAGCAGAGATTCTCCCATCCTTATGCGTGAAGGAGATTGCACTGTCCTCAAATTTGTTTTCTGACTCAGTGGCATTCACTTTATAGTTTGAATTTGCATTCAGGGAATAGTCAAAAGTCAGATTGACAAAGTCCGTTATAGTAGCGGAGTTTCTGGAATAAATATAAATAATCTGACGGTCCTGGTTAAATTTAATGATCACATTATATGTACTTTTTAAAAAACTGAACGGAAAATATAACTTTGAATCAATCGTTTCCGGTGAGCGATGATCAACAGAAGGATTCTTTGCTGTTAACTGCCTGGAAGGGAGTGTATAGGTAGACTTGGTTCCTTTATAGCTGATTATAACCGTATCAGAAGATGAGGACTCAACACTCATATTCAATATACGGGAAAGCTCATTGGCATCAAAATAGTAGTCATCATTCATGAACAAAATCGGCTCTTTGAGTTCAAACACTTTGCCATCAAGAAACAGCTTTGCAGTATTTTCGCTATAGCAATTTCCTATTGTAAATAGAGTGATTATTAAAATTGTAAGAGAAAATATCAGTTTTTTCATAGTCTCTCCAAATTTACATAATATACCAAAATGAATAGAATAAATCCCTTTGTGCCATGTAAATTAATATTAGCAGAATGAGTGCAAGGAAACAATATTTGTAAACTACTTGTAAAACAAATGAAATATGTCTATAAAAAAGAAATCTTAAATGTAAGTAAATGCTTTATGTTAAATTTAATTTTTTGAAGTCAAATCGTTAATTTACTGTATCTATAATACTCTTTAAAACTAAAATAAGGTAGCTATCTACAAAATTCCGCAGTTAGCATTTTGCCATTTAGTATGAACTAAAAACTGCATTCATTATAAAAGAAGCAGCAATTCTAGTGTTAAAATATATTCAACTTACACATTTTAAAAGTGATACAAAATGTGGTATGATCTTATATAGATTTTATATAAACAAAACTTGATTTTTATCGTAGTAATAGCTGCGGATATAAAAAAATGAATAACAGGTGGTTAACATGATGCTCAATGAAAAGCTGGAAAAACTTAAGTCTAATATTAAGAAAACCAATGGTTTGGCCATAGCGTTTTCCGGGGGTGTGGACAGTACATTCCTTTTAAAGGTAGCTCATGAAGTTTTGGGAGACAGGGTGATTGCTGTTACAGCGCGATCTTCTACATATCCTGAAAGAGAATTCCGGGAAGCGGTGAATTTTGCAGGTTCTCTTGGCACCAAACATGTAGTCATAACATCTGAGGAGCTTGATATTGAAGGATTTGCCGACAATCCTGTAAACAGATGCTATTTTTGCAAGAATGAGTTGTTTACTAAAATTCTGGATGTAGCCAAAGAGTATGACATTGAGTATGTTGCTGACGGTTCCAATGTGGATGACCTCGGAGATTACAGGCCGGGAATGAAGGCTGTAAAGGAGCTGGGGGTCATCAGTCCTTTAAAAGAGGTCGGAATGACAAAGGAAGATATCCGGATTCTGTCCAGGGAAATGGATCTTCCCACCTGGGATAAACCTGCCTTTGCTTGCCTGTCTTCCAGATTCCCTTATGGACACAAAATTACGAGGGAAAAGCTTGAAATGGTGGATAAAGCAGAGCAATTCCTGCTGGATCTCGGCTTCAAGCAGGTTCGTGTTCGTCATCATGGAGATATTGCAAGAATTGAGGTTTCAACCAAAGAGCGCAGCAAATTCTTTGATGAAGAATTGATGGATAACGTCAACAAGAGGTTCAAAGAGATCGGGTTTACTTATGTATCTCTTGACTTAAAGGGATACAGGACAGGCAGCATGAATGAAACCATCGATGTGAATGCGTGATCTGTGCTGCATTGCAGCGGATGCGTCAATAAATATAGGGTACATAGGGATTGGTTATCATGCTTAATAAAAAAATTGGTATCATCGGCGCAGGTCGAGTCGGCTGTGCTTTGACCATTGGCTTAAAAGAAAAGGGATATAAAATTTCAGGAGTTTGTACAAGAAACAGTAGTGTGGTTGATTTCCTCAAGAATACACTCGGTTTTGATTTCCGAACCGATTTTCAGGATGTAGTCAAGGAATCCGACATGATTTTCATTACAGTTCCGGATGCATGCATTGAGGAGATTTCCTTGAGAATTGCGGCAGAAGTTGAGCATAGCCATATCTGCTGTAAAACCTTTATCCACTGCAGCGGTGCTGCTTCATCAGATGTGTTGAAGCCTCTCAGATTAATTGGAGCATACACTGCTTCGATGCATCCGCTGCAAACCTTTGCGGATTTGGAGGATGGATGGAAGGGTTTAAACAATATTTATTTTGGGTTTGAAGGGTCCATAGAAGCGCAACAAATCGCAGAGAATATTGCAGATTGCTTCAACAGCAAACTTCTGGTAATGGACAAGGGGCAAAAGCCCTTATACCATGCCGCTGCCTGCTTTGTATCCAATTATGTCGCTGCATTATCCTTCCTTGCCGGAGGATTGCTTCATGAAATCGGTTTTGATTCCGGAGATGCTCATAAGGTATTTTTACCGCTGCTCGAGAAATCAGTTCAAAACATCGGCGGGCTCGGGAGTGTCAAAGCATTGACAGGACCTATATCAAGAGGAGATATTGCTGTTGTGGAAAGCCACCTGGCAGCGATGAAAAAACTGGATGCGAAGTACGAAAAGGTATACAGAGTATTGGGTAAAATAACTGTTGAAATTGCCCGGTCTAAAGGAACAATCAGTGAAGAAACAGCAAATAGATTAAATTCTGTAATGGAGTGTTAAGCCTATGGAAATGGAAGCAATCAGGCAACTGCTTGAGAATGTAAAAAATGGACAGGTTGACGTGGATGAGGCCATGGGAAAATTGAGGACTTTGCCCTTTGAAGATCTGGGCTTTGCCAAGGTGGACCATCACAGACACCTTCGCAACGGATATCCCGAAGTAATCTACTGCCAGGGAAAGACGGTTGAGCAAACAAAAGGGATCGTCGAAAAGCTGATGACCAGAAACAACAATATCATGGCAACAAGAGCCGGCAGAGAGGTTTTTGAAGGAATCAGAGAAGTGACGGAAGACGCTGTTTACTATGAAATGGCCAGAATCGTTGTTGTGAATAGACGAGAAATCCAAAAAACGAAAAAGGTGATTGCGGTTGTAACGGCAGGAACATCCGATATTCCTGTGGCTGAAGAGGCGGCTGTAACTGCGGAAACCATGGGGAATACGGTCCGGCGTGTTTATGATGTCGGAGTAGCAGGAATCCACAGGTTGTTTGCACAAGCAGAAGTTTTGATGGAAGCCAATGTCCTGATTGTCGCAGCAGGGATGGAAGGCGCTCTGGCTAGTGTAGTCGGCGGTATGGTAGATAAGCCGGTCATCGCTGTGCCGACCAGCGTTGGATATGGGGCTAATTTCGGCGGTCTTTCAGCGCTGCTGACCATGCTGAACAGCTGTGCCAGCGGTATCGGTGTTGTTAACATTGATAATGGGTTCGGGGCAGGATATCTCGCCAGTATGATCAATAAGTTATAGGTTATGGGGATATCGATAGGCTACTGATAATTATCCATAAGTGATTTCAAGGCTCCAAAGACGCTTATTAGCGTTTGAAAAGCTTCGTGTTGCACTCGATTATAAAACAAACGACGCGGTAAAATGAACAGGGAGGTTCATTTTAGGTGCAATTGAGCCATGGATGCGAATTTGCACCGACCGCCAAAGAAATGTTTTATGATCGTCAAGTGCATAGAAGGTTTTCATTTGACCTGTAGAAGCCCTCATGGCGATTGAATGACGACTTTTGGCCGCTTTTGGTCGCTCAAAAGTGGAAGGAAAAGAATTGGTAATTGTTTTTTTGTGTTGTAGAAATTGAGTTAAGAAAGGAATATTCATTTATATGAAGGTTTTATATTTTGACTGTTTTTCCGGTATCAGCGGCGACATGACCCTGGGTGCACTCATTGACCTGGGAATCGATAAGGAACTGGTTAAAAGTGAATTGGATAAGCTAAACCTGGCCGGGTACGATATAGTGATTGATAAAAAAATTGTAAACGGAATCACTGGAACAGACGTGCATGTGATTCTCCATCAAGATTTGGATCAATTGAAGAGTGAACAACACCGTCATGAGCATGAAGATCATGACGATCATCACCATCACCACGGTCATCATCACCATGAACATCCGGATCACGAGCATCAAAACCATCGTCACCATCACCAGCACGATCATCATGCAAGAAATCTAATGGACATTGAAGCTTTAATCGATGCAAGCGACCTCAAACAAAGCGTTAAGAATTTTAGCAAGCAGGTTTTCAGGGAAATCGCAAAAGCAGAAGCAAAAGTCCATCATAAAGCGATCCATGAAGTTCATTTTCACGAGGTGGGAGCGGTTGATTCCATTGTAGATATCGTAGGAACTGCCATTTGCCTTGAGATTCTAGGTGTTGAGAAGGTGTACTCCTCTCCGCTGCATGACGGAAAAGGCTTTATCAAGTGCCAGCATGGAATCATTCCTGTCCCGGTACCGGCGGTGATGGAAATGTTATCGGACAGTAAGATTCCTCTGATTACCGAAGAGGTCAATACAGAACTTGTTACTCCTACAGGGATGGGAATTATCAAGTGCCTGGCATCGGAGTTTGGCAATATGCCTGCGGTGACGATTGATAAGGTCGGTTATGGGATGGGGAAACGGAATACGGGGCGGTTTAATGCTTTGAGAGTAGTTATGGGATCCCTTATGGAAGATAACGACGCCCTGGAAGAGATTACAGTGCTGGAGACCAATATCGATGATATGAGCCCGGAAATCCTTGGATTTACTATGGAAAACTTGTTTGAAGCCGGAGCATTGGATGTTTTTTATACACCGATCTATATGAAAAAGAACAGGCCAGCGGTGATGATGACGGTTTTGGCAAAAAAGACAGAGGAAGAAAAACTTATAGATATTATCTTAAGGCAGACAACCTCCCTCGGAATCAGAAGAAGTACAAAAAAAAGATATTGTATGAACAGGGAAATTGTAAAGGTGAAAACGGAATACGGGGAGGTAAGCATAAAAATTGCTTCCCGGGATGGATTTAAAAAGTTTTCGCCGGAATATGAAGACTGCCGGGAAATTGCCAAAAAGACCGGAGTAGAGCTCGACAAGGTATATAAAGCTGCATACGAGAGCGCAAAAGGGCTATACTAAGCAGTATGAGCAGACAAGCTGTTCCCCTCTTCTGTAAAGAGAGGGGCTAGGGGTGAGTTTTCCGAAAAGGAGAATTTACCCTGATTTTTGTTTAAGAAGGTGAACAATGCTTTACAACAAATTTTCCGATTACTTGAAAATGAAATACGGAACCAAGGTGTACAAACTGCCTGTAAATATCCCGGTTACCTGCCCGAACCGTGACGGAAAAGTAAGCAGGAATGGCTGTATTTTTTGCGGAGAGGAAGGGGCCGGATTTGAGAACCTCCCTAATTCCCTGAGCGTTTCCGAACAGATCCGGCAAAACTCCAAATATATCGGAGAAAATTATAAATCGGAGAGATTCATCATCTATTTTCAGAATTATTCCAACACCTATTTGTCCTATGATAACTTTAGTAAGTATATCCATGAGGCTTGTGTTGAAGGTGTTGTGGCGATTTATATTTCTACACGGCCGGACTGTATCCATGATCGATATCTGGAGCTGTTAAAGACCATTAAAGAGGAAAAAGGTATCGATATCGTTTTGGAGTTGGGTTTGCAAACCGTGAATTATCATAACTTGAAGTATCTGAACAGGGGACACGGCTTGGCGGAATTCATCGATGCTGTTATAAGAATCCGAAGATATGGGCTTGAATCCTGTGCACATTATATCAGCGACCTGCCAATGGATAATTTCGATGATGTGGTTGAAGGAGCCAGGATCCTTTCGGCACTTGGGGTAAACCAGGTGAAATGTCATTCGATGTATATTTTAAAGGACACGGTTCTTGGAAATATGTTTGAAAGAGAAGAGATTGAACCGCTTCCCCTGGAATCCTATATAGAGCGTACCATTAGTTTTCTGGAGTATCTTGATCCGGAAATTGTCATTCAAAGGCTCATCGGTCGCGCTCCTGAAGAGAGAACTCTTTTTTGCAACTGGGGCACAAGCTGGTGGAAGATTAAAGATTATATTGAAGAAAAGATGGACAGGGAAGGAAGAAGTCAGGGAAACAGGTTCGGATATCTAAATGGAAGTCGATGTTTGAAAAACATTTAAAAGAGGAAGAATTTTTAGTTCTTCCTCTTTATACTTATTCATACTCTTTTTATTTGCACAGCATTTTTTGATATATATCCATATACTCCTTAGCGGATTTCTCCCAACTGAAATCCAGCGTCATACCTCTTCGGACCAGCATGTTCCAGATGTCATGATTGTGATAGTAATAAATAGCCTTCCGGAGAATATGCAGCATTTCATGGGCGTTATAATTTGTAAAACTGAAGCCGTTGCCTTCTCCGGTATATTCATTATATGGCTGAATTGTATCCTTCAGTCCTCCGGTTTCCCTGACAATCGGAATAGTACCGTAGCGCAGGCTGAACAATTGGCTCAATCCGCAAGGCTCAAACAGAGACGGCATCAGGAACATGTCTGAACCGGCATAAATCCTTTGAGCCAGAACGGCATCATATTTTATGCTGCTGGAAACTTTGTCAGGATGATGGCTTGCAGCTTCACTAAACATATGCTCATATTTTGCTTCACCTGAGCCCAGAATAACCAATTGAACATTTTCTTTCAAGATTTCATCGAATACACAGGCGATGAGGTCGAATCCCTTTTGGTCTACCAACCTTGATATGATGCCGATGACTGGAACATCATTGTTAACGGGTAAGCCCAGACTTTCCTGAAGCATTCTCTTGTTTGCAGATTTACCGTCAAGATGGTCGACGTCATAGTTTGCAAAAAGTCTTTTATCCGTGGCTGGATTATTTTCTTCAAAATCAATGCCGTTAATGATGCCATAAAGATCACCGGAGCGTCTTCTCACCATTTCAGAGAGGTTTTCTCCGAAGAAATCATACTTGATTTCTTCGGCATAGGTTTTGCTGACGGTGCTGATAATATCTGAAAAAGCTAAACCGGCTTTCATAAAGTTCACCTGGTCATAAAACTCAATACCGTTTACGGTAAAATACTCCCAGCCAACATTCAGTAAATCAGTCAGGATTTCTTTGGGGAAAACGCCCTGATATTTGAGATTATGTATCGTATATATTGTCTTGATGTTTTTAAAATAGCTGTTTTTCTTGTACCGAGCGTCTAAAAGTAAGCTTACCACACCGGTTTGCCAATCATTGCAATGGATAATGTCCGGTTGGAAATCGATGGCCGGAAGCATTTCGATCAAGGACTTGCAGAAGAAAGTAAATTGTTCTGCTTCGTCGTAATGCCCGTAAAGCCCATCTCGATTGAAGTAGTATTCATTATCGAGGAAATAGAAAATGACATCTTCATATTCAAGCTTTAGAATACCGCAGTACTGATGTCTCCAGCCCAAATCTACATAAATGCTTCCGATAAACTGCATTTGCTCGGTGTAGCTTTTAGAGATCCCTTTGTACTTTGGCATCACAACACGAATGTCTGCACCGGCTTTTTTCAATGCCTTCGGAAGGGAGCCGGCGACGTCGGCCAACCCGCCGGTTTTAGCAAAAGGTACAGCTTCAGAAGCTGCAAAAAGTATTTTGATGTTACTCATTTTGTCCTCCTGGTATGTTTTTTAGTTTGTTGGGGAATGTGGATGAACTACCGGAAAAATTATATGAGTTCTCGTAACTGTTTTATGAAAGACTGCTGCTCGTCAGTGAGCTGCTGAAGATACTGTTTTACCTGGTCGGAAGCTCTTTGATTTTTATATTTTATTTCCACGCCGTATTCGGAATGCTGCTGATGATTGACCTTCCAGATTACCTCGGAATTGAGAAATATCAGCCTGTTTCCGATGTTAACATCGAACTCCAGCTCTTGTTCGATTCGGAAATCCGATTTTGTAGTAAACATCATCCCGTTGAAACTGATGTTTTTGATTACGGCGACGGAATTGTTGCGTGCTCCCTTTGGTCTTACGTCTGCATGGAGGGAAACAAAAAAGCGTTCGTACTTTCTTTTGTCGGAGATTTGCTCTGACTTATCTGCTTTCAAACTGATAATTCCTTGCCTGAGACTGACCTCGGTTAAATTGCCGCTGACCAGGAATACTTCTCCATCCCGTTCATACCCGATGACCACGGGATCGCCTTCATAAAAGTTGTTGGATGCAAAATTCATGGTTAGTTTTAACGAAAGGTTTTCACCTTGAATGCTTCTTATAACACTTCGGATAGGATTTTGATCTGAATAGTGACGAACGAAAACTGCGTCTCCAATGTTAAAGTTCATATTCCACCTCTGGACCTGTCATACAAATATCATACCATACATTTGACGTGTTTTGAATCTGAAATTTTATTTTGCAAAACCTGCATGGATTAGTTATAATATTACATAATATTTTTAAAAGGAGTTGTTAATTTGAAAAATGAGATAGTGCTTGTACTGGATTTTGGCGCACAATACAATCAGTTGATTGCAAGAAGGGTTCGAGAAGCAAACGTGTATTGTGAGGTTATTCCTTACAATGCTTCCATAGATAGAATTAAGGCCATGAATCCGAAGGGGATTATATTTACAGGCGGACAAGCTTCCGTACTTGATCCGAAAGCTCCGTTCTGCTGCAAGGAAGTATTTGAACTGGGAGTGCCGATTCTGGGAATTTGTTATGGCATGCAGCTAATGGGAGTAATGCTTGGGGGAAGTGTAGAAAGAGCTGCACAAAGAGAGTACGGTAAGGCGGAAATCAAAGTAAACAATTCCAGCAAACTTTTTGAAGGCGTTGAATGTGATACCACCTGCTGGATGAGTCATACATACTTTGTGAATAAGCTGCCTGAAGGATTTACCAATATCTCAACTTCAGCAAATTGCGCAAATGTAGCCATGGAGAATCCGGAAAAGAACTTCTACGGCGTTCAATTCCATCCAGAAGTATTGCATACTCCAAGAGGAAAGGAAATCTTGAATAACTTCCTGTATAAGATCTGTGGATGTTCCGGTGATTGGAAGATGTCTTCCTTCGTAGAACAGTCCATCGCAGCCATCAGGGAAAAGGTAGGAGACAAGAAGGTTCTCTGCGGTTTATCCGGAGGTGTAGATTCATCCGTAGCTGCGGTACTGATTCATAAAGCAGTCGGTAAGCAGCTGACTTGTATTTTTGTAGATCATGGTTTGCTGAGAAAAAATGAAGGCGATCAGGTAGAACAGGTTTTCAGGAACCAATTTGATATTAATTTAGTTAGAGCAAATGTTGAAGATCGCTTTTTGGAAAAACTTGCAGGAGTAACTGAGCCTGAGACAAAGAGAAAGATCATCGGAGAAGAGTTTATCAGAGTTTTCGAAGACGAGGCAAAAAAGATTGGCACAGTAGACTTCCTTGTACAGGGAACCATCTATCCCGATGTCATCGAAAGCGGTGCAGGGGATGCTGCGGTAATCAAAAGCCATCACAACGTAGGAGGCTTGCCGGAACATGTAGATTTTAAGGAAATCATTGAGCCTCTTCGCAATCTGTTTAAGGATGAAGTACGTAAGGTTGGGGAAGAATTGGGCATTCCGGCTGATATCGTATGGAGACAGCCATTCCCGGGACCGGGTCTTGCAATCAGAATTATCGGAGACATTACCAGAGAGAAGCTTGAAATATTAAGAGACTCAGATCATATATTCAGAGAAGAGATCGCCAATGCTGGACTAGACAGACAGATCAACCAGTACTTTACGGTATTGACAGGAATGAGAAGCGTTGGAGTAATGGGAGATGAAAGAACCTATGATTATACCCTTGCTCTGCGTGCTGTGACCACAACAGACTTCATGACTGCGGACTGGGCCAGAATTCCTTATGACTTGCTGGAAAAGATCTCAAATAGAATCGTAAACGAAGTAAAGCATATCAACAGAATTGTATACGATATCACCAGCAAGCCGCCGGCAACCATTGAATGGGAATAAGTTCCCGACAGGTATATTATTGTAAATTAATTAAACTATAGATAATCAGGGTTAAGAGGAGCTTTCCCGGAAGCTTGATCTTAACCTTCATTCTTATTATGGGAAAATTTATTCTGGATCATTGTAGTAAATATCCGGAAGATGGAGGTTGAAATGCAGCAGGAAGCAGTCATCAAAGTAATATACCAAATCATCACCCTTGCCCTGCTTGGATTTACAGGGTATATTTCTGGAAAGAGCAAGTATCTGCCTGAAGATGCCGGGGTGATTCTTTCAAGAATCGTCATCAAACTGACAGCGCCGCTCTTAATAGTTACAACCATGGCCAACTATGATTTTGACAGCAAAACATTACGGGATGGCTTAACCATTTATATATTGGGTATTCTTTTCCTATTGCTTGCAATGCTCTTTGGAACACTGACATCAAAAGGTCTCAGGCTCCAGGGCGCTGCAAGCAATATGTACGTGATGCTTTCAATGTTCGGGAATGTCATCTTTCTAGCCTATCCGCTGCTTAGTTCTATATATGGTGAAAAAGGGATTATCTATGCGGTGTTTTTTAATTTGTCCAATGACACGCTGCTCTGGACCCTTGGGGTTTATTTAGTGAACAGGCATCATACCATGGAGTGGAAAAGCAACCTGAAACACTTGATCAACGGCAATACCATCGCTTTTTCCATTGGTGTGCTCTTTGTCCTGACAAATTTGAGAACTGTGATCAATCACAGCGGTCCTTTGGCCAAAGACATCTACAATTTGCTTTTCAATACCTTCAACCCGCTTGGAAAGACGACGATTTACCTTTCGATGCTTTTTATCGGATTGATCTTATCAGAAGTCAAAATCAGCAGCTTTGCAGATTTGATGAAGCGGTATCCATTGATGATACTTTCACTTTTTAAGCTGCTCCTTGTTCCTGTGGTCGCATTTCTGATGTTGAATCTGGCGGGTGGCGTGATCGACCCTTTTGTCAAAGCCATTGTTGTTTTGCAGCTTGCCATGCCTTGCGGTACCATTGTACCTGCTTTGGCTGCCCAGTATGATTCTGATTACAAGTTTGCCACGGAAGGAGTCTTCATCTCAACTTTACTGGGGATGGTCACGCTGCCGGTTATTTTGAACATGATTCTATTGTTTGGGTAAAACCTGAATTATCGGATAAAAGAATTCTAAAAAACCATAAAAATTATAGAAATCTAAAGAAAACACGAATGTTTTACGGACAAGCCGTTAAAATGTTCGTGTTTTTTGTCTACTTTCATTGACAAACTGTTCTGAAGTCTGATAGTATAATTATGTGAATTTAGCATTTAATTCTTCCTTTAAAATCTTATCGGAACACAAGGGCTGCAGGGCTCAATAAAAGTTCGAATTGAGGCATAAAACCTTATAATTGTTGTAAACTATGAATTATTGTTTGACTCAAAATCCGGTTTTTAAACTTCTAACCAATCTCAAAAGGCTTGCCCGGGGAGTCTTCGACTAACCCGTAAGGAATACAAGCATAATTTATTGTTTTAAGGAGGGGTATGCATTCTATGGAAAAGTTTTTTAAACTCAAAGAACATGGCACAACAGTCAGAACAGAAATCGTAGCAGGTATTACTACATTCATCACCATGGCATACATAATTTTCGTCAACCCTAATATTCTTTCCATTACAGGCATGGATAAAGGAGCGGTGTTTGTTGCCACAATCCTGGCAGCGGTTATAGGAACGCTGATCATGGGTCTGTACGCAAATGTACCTTATGCTCAAGCTCCCGGTATGGGCTTGAATGCTTTGTTTACTTTTACGGTTTGTCTCGCATTGAAATTCACGTGGCAGCAGGCATTGGCAATTGTATTTATTTGCGGTCTCATTAACATTGTAATTACGGTTACCCAGATCAGAAAGATGCTGATCAATTCCATTCCGCAATCACTGCAGTATGCAATCAGCGGAGGTATTGGTCTGTTTATCGCTTATATCGGAATCAAGGAAGCTCATTTCCTGAGCTTCACTGTAGAAGCGCCCAACGTAGCTGTCAAGCTTCCGGATGGAGGCGTTGTCGGAAAGGACATTATTCCTGCAATTGTAAACTTTACTGACCCCGTTTCGCAGCTTGCTTTAATCGGCGTAGTTATTACTGTTGTATTAATGCTGTTAAATATTAGAGGTTCCATTCTTATCGGGGTTTTACTCACAACCATTATCGGGATTCCACTGGGTGTGACACAGGTGCCTACATCCTTCTCTTTAGCAGTTCCAAGCCTGAATCCAACCTTCTTTAAACTGGATCTTGGCGGATTGTTCGCAGATCCCGGAAGAATCTTTCTGGTATTAACAACGATCCTAGCTTTCAGCCTTGCAGATACTTTTGATACTATTGGAACTTTCCTTGGAACCGGAAGGAAAACCGGTATATTTGATGCCAAGGACGAAGAAGCACTCCATAAAGGTCAAGGTGTTTCCTCCAAGCTGGATAGGGCGTTGATTGCAGATGCAACCGCAACTTCCGTAGGTGCTTTGCTTGGAACAAGCAATACGACTACCTATATTGAAAGCGCTGCAGGTATTTCCGTAGGCGGAAAAACAGGACTTACTTCTGTTGTAACCGGTATTTTGTTCCTTGCGTGCCTCTTCATTGCTCCTTTTGCAGGAATGGTGCCTGCAGCTGCTACTGCGCCGGCTCTGATTGCAGTGGGGATTCTCATGATGGAATCCATAGCGAAAGTAAAATGGGAAGAATTCGAAGAAGCTGCATCCGCCTTCTTTACGGCAGTAATCATGCCGTTTACTTATAGCATCGCCAATGGTGTAGCTGCAGGATTCCTCTTCTATGTAATCACCAAGGTCGTAAAAGGCAAAGCGAAAGAGGTTCATCCGATTATGTATATCGTAACGATTCTCTTCATACTGAACTTTATCTTCGCAGCGATGTAGAATACCATTAAAAATTGAAGTCCGCCTGAAAAGACGGACTTCAGATTTTTAGCCTGAGACTACGGAGCTCAGGTTAAAAATCTGGAGTTTGTCAATAAATCAAAAACATTTCACTTAAGACATGGATAGGATTAAGTGTATGGTTTTAGTGAAGTGAAAAAATAGAAAAATTTTTTATGGAGGTTGATATCATGTGTATTTCAAAAGATGCCAAGGTAGCGATTGTAATGGGAAGCGATTCGGATTTTCCTACGCTGAAGGGCTGTATAAAGATTCTGAAGGATTTCGGTGTTCAGGTTGAAGTGATGGTTTGTTCGGCACACAGAACTCCTGAAAAGGCTGCTGAATTTGCAAAAAATGCAGAAGAGAACGGTGTGGATGTGATCATTGCTGCAGCAGGAAAAGCAGCACATCTTCCCGGCGTTATGGCAGCATTTACTCCATTGCCGGTCATTGGCGTACCGATTAAATCATCCACCATGGATGGGTTGGACTCACTTTTGTCCATTGTTCAGATGCCAAGCGGAATTCCCGTAGCTACCGTAGCCATTGATGGTGCGGACAATGCTGCGTTACTGGCAGTCCAGATTTTATCTGTGGGATATCCTGGCTTGCGAGATAAAATGAAGGAATACAAACAGGAATTGGGAAGAAAAGTTGAAGAAAAAAACGCTGCTTTACAGGAAAAATTAAAAGAAATCTAAAGATGATGGATGGTTAAAAAATCTACCATTGATATTTGAAGGGGACTTTATGGAAATGGATTTCAGATTGGATAAATTAAATGAAGAGTGCGGCGTTTTTGGAGTTTTCAATAATGATCATCATGACGTTGCCCATCTGACTTACTACGGTCTATATGCGCTGCAGCACAGAGGACAGGAAAGCGCGGGGATTGCTGTGAATGATAATGGCACCATTCTGTATCAAAAGGATATGGGGTTGGTTCCTGAGATATTTAATAAAGTTGTACTGGATCATTTGAAAGGTAAGGTTGCAGTAGGACATGTCCGCTATTCAACCACGGGAGCCAGCCTGAGAGAAAATGCTCAACCGATGGTCATCAAGTACAGAAACGGTCAAATGGCGTTGGCCCATAACGGGAATCTTGTGAATGCTGCTGAAATTCGTAACCGTTTGGAAGAGTCCGGTACCGTTTTCCAGTCAACCATTGACTCGGAGGTCATTGTAAACCTGATCTCAAGATTCAGAATTTCCAGTAATAACATTGAAGAAGCCATCGAAAAAATGATGAAGGAAATCCGGGGGTCTTATGCCCTGATCCTGATGACACCCAGAAAGTTGATTGGAGTCAGGGATCCTTTAGGATTAAGACCGCTTTGCATCGGGCTGTTGGACAACTCTTTTGTTTTGGCTTCCGAAACCTGTGCCTTAGATGCTGTAGGTGCGGAGTTCGTAAGAGATGTAAACCCCGGTGAGATTGTAATCATTACGGAGGACGGATTAAAGTCGATCCAGACCGAAGTAACTGAAGAATCAAAAGTTTGTATATTTGAATATGTATACTTTGCAAGGCCGGACAGCTATATTGATGGCGCCAGTGTACATCAGGCAAGGATTGAAGCCGGAGTCAGACTGGCAAAAGAGCATCCTGTAGAGGCAGATCTTGTCATCGGTGTGCCGGACTCAGGGCTGACTGCTGCCCTCGGATATTCCAGACAGTCAGGGATTCCATATGGTCAGGGCTTGTTAAAAAACCGCTATGTGGGAAGAACCTTTATACAGCCTGATCAAAGCCAGCGTGAAACCGGTGTCCGAATCAAGCTGAATGCCATCAAGAGCTCAATTGAAGGGAAAAGGGTGGTCATGATTGATGATTCCATCGTCCGGGGAACCACCACAAGGAGAATTGTGCAGATTCTGAAGGCTGCTGGGGCGAAGGAAGTCCATATGAGGGTGAGTTCTCCTCCAATCAAATTCCCATGTTATTTTGGGATTGATACTCCTTCGAGACAACAGTTGGTTGCTTCTAAGCATTCTATCGAAGAGATCAGAGAACTGATTGGAGCAGACAGCCTTGGATATCTCAGTCTTGAGGGTTTGCTTGCAACTCCGGTTGGTTCAAAGTGCGGCTTCTGTACAGCCTGCTTCCATGGAGAATATCCTATGGATGTGCCTGCTGAGGGAGTTAAAAATTCATGCGGATAAGTTAGCTGGAGTAAAGTGCGTTTTTAAGTTGAAGTCTATTGAATCCAATGACACATAAACTAAATCGCGAATTTGGTATTAGAATAGAAAACATAATTGTCGTTTTGAAAAGTATAGTTCGGGATTTTAGATTACTATTAATAATAATTTATAGGATTGCTGGGTCTTGACGGTGTAACTGTACGTTGTACACTGTCAATTCTCAACTGATTACGGGAGGGTTAGGATGACTACGTATAAAGATGCAGGTGTAGATGTTGAAGCAGGGTATGAGGCTGTTAAATTGATGCGGACACACGTGAAGAAGACTTTCAGACCGGAGGTAGTCGCAGATATTGGAGGTTTCGGGGGATTATTTGCACTGAACAAGGACAAATACAATGAGCCTGTACTTGTTTCCGGAACCGATGGCGTAGGAACCAAGCTGAAGATTGCGTTTTTAATGGACAAGCATGATACCATCGGAATCGATTGTGTAGCCATGTGTGTGAATGATATTGTCTGCAGCGGTGCAGAGCCGTTATTCTTCCTGGACTATGTGGCTGTAGGCAAAAATCGTCCGGAAAAGGTTGCAGAAATCGTTAAGGGGGTTGCGGAAGGCTGTGTTCAGTCGGGGTGCTCTCTTATTGGCGGGGAAACTGCTGAAATGCCGGGCTTTTATCCGGAAGAAGAATACGATGTTGCTGGATTTGCTGTTGGAATCGTAGATAAGAGCAAGATTATCGACGGCAAAAACATTAAGGAAGGTGACAAGCTGATTGGCTTGGCATCCTCAGGCTTGCACAGCAATGGATATTCCCTGGTGAGAAAACTCTTAAATCCAAAGCCGGAAAAAATGACCGAGTATGTGGAAGCCTTAGGAGCAAAATTGGGGGATGTACTTCTTACACCAACAAAACTCTACGTGAAGACAGTTTTGGATCTGATCGGGAAATATGATATTAAGGGGATTTCCCATATCACCGGGGGCGGATTCATTGAGAATATCCCAAGGATGATTCCAGAGGGGCTCAGAGTAAAAATCAACAAGGGTACATGGCCTGTACTGCCGATATTCAGCCTGCTTCAAAAGTTGGGGGATATTAAGGAGCAGGATATCTACAATACCTTTAATATGGGAATCGGAATGGTTTTAGCTGTTGACAGTGAGATCGCGGATGAAGTTGTAAAATACCTGAACCAGGAATCAGAACAGGCCTATCTGATCGGAGAAGTAATTAAAGGAGAGGCCGGGGTGGATCTATGCTAAAGGTCGGAGTTCTCGTATCCGGAGGCGGAACAAATCTTCAGGCGGTGATCGACAAGCTTGAAAGCGGTTACATCAAAAATTGCAAAATTGTTACCGTTGTCTCAAGCAAGGCGGGAACTTATGCTTTGGAGAGGGCAAGGAAGTATGATATTCCGGGGATCAGCATTTGCAGAAAAGATTATGCCTCTATGGAAGAGTATGACAAAGCGCTGATTGAACACCTTGAAAGCAACGGGGTTGAACTGGTGGTTCTGGCGGGTTTCCTTTCCATTCTGGGAGAAACTTTCATAAAAAAGTATGAGAATCGGATCATCAATGTCCATCCGGCATTGATCCCTTCCTTCTGTGGGAAAGGTTTCTATGGCCTTATTCCCCATCAGAAGGCATTGGAGTATGGGGTAAAGGTAACAGGAGCAACAGTCCACTTTGTTGAGCTTGAAGCCGATGCAGGACCGATTATTCTGCAGAAAGCTATATACATAAAAGATGACGACACCCCTGAGACGCTTCAAAAGAGAGTTATGGAAGAGGCTGAATGGGAGATCCTCCCGGAGGCCATCCGGCTCTTCGCTGAAAACAAGCTGGTCATTGAGGGACGGAGAGTCAAAATTTTAGGGTGATCAACCCAAAGCGCCAATCCTTCTTTTTGATTTGACAAAAGGAGTCATCCTGCGAGAAAAGACATAGAAGATAAACTTTCAATATAAATTTTTCTGAAGGAGTGAATCATAAAATGATAAAACGTGCACTGATCAGTGTATCCGATAAAACCGGAATCGTAGAACTTTCAAAAGAACTAAGCAGCATGGGGGTAGAGATCATTTCTACCGGAGGAACTGCTAAAACCTTGAGTGATGCGGGAATTAAAGTGATCAACATTTCTGATATCACAGGTTTTCCGGAATGCCTCGACGGCAGGGTTAAGACCCTTCATCCCAATGTACACGGCGGTCTTCTCGCCATGAGAAGCAATCCGGATCATATGAAGCAGATCAAGGAACTGGGCATAGAACCCATAGACCTGGTGATCATCAACCTTTATCCCTTCAAGCAGACCATCCTGAAAGGTCATGTAGAACTGGAGGAAGCCATCGAAAACATCGACATCGGCGGTCCGACCATGCTTCGTGCAGCGGCAAAGAATTATCAGGATGTCGTTGTTATTGTAGATCCTTCGGATTATTCCATTGTCATGGACGAATTGAAATCTTCAAAGGAAATATCCATTAAGACAAAGTTCAAGTTGATGTACAAGGTATTTGAGCATACCAGCCATTATGATACCTTGATCGCCAAGTATTTAAGAGACAAACTGGGCGAAGAATTCTTCCCAGAAGCGCTGTCCCTGACCTTTGAAAAGGTACAGGAAATGAGATACGGAGAGAACCCTCATCAGAAGGCTGTATTCTATCGTGAAGTCGGAGCAAATATTGGAAGTATCCCTGCTGCAAAGCAGCTTCATGGCAAGGAATTGTCCTTTAATAATATCAACGATGCCAATGGTGCCCTTGAACTGTTAAAGGAATTCGATGAACCGACAGTGGTAGCTGTAAAGCATGCAAACCCTTGCGGGGTTGCCAGTGCAAGCAATATTCATGAGGCTTACGTAAAGACGTATGAATCCGATCCTGTATCTATATTCGGCGGAATCATTGCTGCCAATAGGGAGATTGATGCAAAAACAGCGGAAGAAATCAACAAGATCTTTGTTGAGATCGTGATTGCACCTTCCTTTTCTGAAGATGCATTGAAGATTCTTTCTCAAAAGAAGAATATCAGACTGCTGCAGCTCGATAATATCTCGGCCAAGCTCCCTGCTGGAACCTATGATATGAAGAAGGTTGCTGGCGGACTGCTGGTCCAGAATTATAATAATGAGCTTGTAAACATGGAGGAAATCAAGTACGTAACAGAGGTTAAACCTACAAAGGAGCAAATGGAAGATCTTTTATTTGCCATGAAGGTAGTCAAACATACAAAATCCAATGGAATTGCCATTGCGAAAAACAAGCAGTCTCTCGGTGTTGGACCGGGACAAACCAACAGAATCATGGCTGCAAAGATTGCGATTGAATATGGCGGTGAAAGAACTCAAGGTGCTGTTCTGGCTTCGGATGCATTCTTCCCGTTCGCGGACTGTGTTGAAGCTGCGGCTCAGGCTGGAATCAAAGCAATTATTCAGCCCGGCGGATCCGTAAAGGACCAGGAATCCATTGATGCGTGCAACAAGCACGGGATTGCGATGATATTCACCGGAATGCGCCATTTCAAACACTAGGAGGAAATTATGAGGATATTAGTTGTTGGAAGCGGTGGACGTGAACATGCCATCGTGTGGAAGCTTGCTCAGAGCCCTTTAGTTGAAAAGCTCTATTGTGCTCCGGGCAATGGCGGGATTTCGACACTGGCTGAATGTGTTCCCATAAAGGCCATGGATATAGAAGGAATGGTAAGGTTTGCAAAAGACAATCAGATCGATATGGTGGTTGTAGCACCGGATGATCCTCTTGCAGCCGGCATGGTGGATGCGCTTGAAGAAGCAGGTATAAGAGCTTTTGGTCCGCGCAAAAACGCAGCCATTCTGGAAGCCAGCAAATCCTTTTCAAAGGACCTGATGAAAAAATACGGCATTCCTACAGCCAAATACGAAGTTTTTGATAACAGTGAGCATGCCATCGAATATTTAAAACATCAGGAATATCCTATCGTTGTGAAGGCCGATGGACTTGCACTGGGAAAAGGTGTCATCATCGCTCAAAGCTTTGAACAGGCCCAGGAAGCAGTAAATAATATCATGCAGGACAAGGTTTTTGGAGACGCTGGGAATAAGGTTGTTATCGAAGAGTTTATGGTGGGTCCGGAAGTTTCTGTTCTGGCTTTCACTGATGGAAAGAGTGTCATTCCCATGGTGAGCTCCCAGGATCATAAACGTGCTTTAGATAACGACCAGGGCCTGAATACCGGCGGAATGGGTACCTTCTCTCCGAGCCGCATCTATACTCCCGAAATCGCTGAATACTGCATGGAGCATGTTTACAAACCTACTGTCGAGGCCATGAACAAAGAGGGAAGAAAATTCAAGGGAGTTCTGTACTTCGGATTGATGCTTACAAAGGAAGGACCGAAAGTACTGGAATATAACGCAAGGTTTGGAGATCCTGAAACACAGGTGGTGCTTCCAAGGCTGGAAAATGACCTTGTTGAAATATTTAACGCCGTAATTGATGAGAAATTGGATGCTACGGATATCCAATGGAATAATGGTGCTGCTGTTTGCGTCATTATGGCTTCCGGCGGATACCCTCAACAATACAAGACAGGGTATGAAATCAGCGGTCTTGAAGATGCAGAACGCGATGCCAATGTAGTAGTATTCCATGCCGGTACAAAAAAGGAGAACGAAAAGTTCCTAACAGCCGGAGGACGTGTTTTGGGCGTGACTGCCATGGATTCAACCCTGGAGGCGGCAATTGCTAAAGCTTATGAGGGAGTAGACAAGATCCATTTTGCTGACCGGCACTATCGGAAGGATATCGGAAGAAAGTAGAAAAGATCGTATCTTTGAAATATTCAAGGTGATAAAGCAGCTACATTCATACTCCCCGTGATTGTAAGCCTTATTACCACTAATAGAAATAAAGCCTTTGGCAGTAGCCAAAGGCTTTATGAATATTTTTCGGGGTTTATCGGGAAAAATTTCAACTATCAAGTACGACTTTATGATTGCAGATGATTGTGGTATAATGAGCAAAATCACTAATTTATTGTATTAAAAAGGTAGACATACAATGCAGGAAACTTATAAGCGTATTGGAATCCTCGGCGGAACCTTTGACCCTGTTCATTACGGACATTTGATTACTGCGGAAACCGTCAGGGAGGCTTTTCAGCTTGACAAAGTGCTGTTTATTCCATCGGGGCAGCCTCCGCATAAAGACAACTCAAGGGTTTTGCCTGCGGAACACAGGTTTCATATTCTGAAAGCGGCGGCTGGATCCAATCCCTTTTTTGAAGTATCTCGGATTGAAATCGAAAGAGAGGGCTATACCTTTACGGTAGATACCCTCTCCCAATTGAGGAATGTTTATAACCCGCATACAAAAATCTTCTTTATTATCGGAGCAGATGTAGTACCGGATTTGGTGACCTGGAGAAACTTTCAAAAGGTATTTACCCTTTGTGAGTTTATTGCAGTATTCCGGCCTGGGAGTAACAAAAACGCTTTTTCAGATGAGATTCACAGGTTAGAAACGGAATATATGGCAAAAATTCATACTGCGGAGGTTCCGTTAATTGATATTTCGTCTACGGAGATTCGAAGCAGAGCCAAGGAAGGAAAAACGATAAAATATCTGGTTCCGGAATGTGTGGAGGAATATATAAAAACACATGGCATTTACTTAAAGAAGACAGAAGCTTGAGTAATGATAGTTATTCGCAGTTTATTACTTTATATTATAAAGCACTAGAACCAGGAGTGAAAATGTAAAGGTATTTTTTAGAAAGCATTGCGATCAAGAAACATTTAATTTACTGGGAATCGGAGTATTTAGGACATGGTAAGCAGAGAGGAAATGAGAAAAAAGCTGGAGGGTGTTCTTACAGCCAAGCGTTTTGTACACTCCTTGAATGTGATGAAAACTTCTATGGAACTGGCACAAAAATATGGTGAAGACAAAGAGAAAGCCGCAATAGCGGGACTTTTACACGACTGTGCCAGAGAAATACGCGGCGAAGAGCTTTTTAACCAGTGCAAAAAGTATCATATTCATATTGATGATATAGATCGAATACAGCCGGAATTACTGCATGGACAGCTGGGAGTGGAGATTGCCAGAGAACACTATGGTGTTGAGGATCCTGCGATATTAAAGGCGATCCGATACCACACGACAGGGGGAAGAGATATGAGCCTGTTGGATAAGATTGTATTTATAGCAGACAGCATAGAGCCCAATAGAACATTTCCGGGTGTGGAGGAATTGCGTAAGACAGCTTTTAACCAAATGGATCACGCGGTAATGATGGCGCTGGACAGAACAATTAAGTACGTGATTTCAAAAGGGGCATTGATTCATCCGGATACTATTGAAGCTAGGAATTATCTTATTCTGGACAAAAAGAACAGTATCGCTAAATGATATAAACTATAAACTCAATTTTATTTGTTGCGTAAACGGGGGAAAAATCGCATGAATAAGGGTAAGTTTTTTAATATTGTTTTTATGCTGACGGGTACATTTATCCTAGTCACTCTGATTGTAATCGTATCACTGAATTTTGTGAAAGATGCGAGAATTTTTCAGGAGTCCGTTGCTACTGCAGTACAGGATCCTGAAGCTAAAACGGACAAGCCGGCAGCCCAAAAAGCAGGCAATGGGGACAAAGACGATGGAAAACAGGATCCTAAAATTTCCGGAACCATCAAAATCGAGAAATCAGTAAAGCCGGAGGAAACGGAACCTAAAAAAACAACCGAACCTGCAAAGGATGAAAAGAAAGAAAAGGTTAAGGTAGAGGTCATCAATTATTCCGGAATCAAGCGCGTGGCGGAAGACATTAAGACAACTCTTGAAGCCAGCGGGTATGAAGTGAGTGCCGGTAACGAAAAATCCAATAAACCTGTAAGAACTGAAATCATCGAACGAAATGACAAAAAGGCTGGAGCAGCGATTCAGAAGATTTTAAAGATCGCACCTGTCACAAAAGCCCCGGATCCGACGTCAAGATTTGATGTTACTATAAGAATCGGAGATGACTACAAGCCATAAGAAAGCGCAAAGAGGAACTTCAGAACTGAAACGGGTACTTCACAAAGACCTGGTTTCAGTGTATAATATTAATCCGTATATCAACATTTTTTGTTTATTTGTTTATTAGGAAGGAGCAGTTCATTGGAAGCAAAAGCAATGGTTGAAATCATAGTAAAAGCGTTGGAAGATAAAAAAGCGAAGGATATCAATACCATCGACATACAGGAGATCTCCAGTCTAGGAGATTATTTCGTGGTTTGTAACGGAACCTCTACAACGCATATTAAAGCTCTGGCGGACGAAGTTGAATTCAAACTTTCAGAAGCCGGTGTCAGCCACTTCCACAAGGAAGGCTATGACACTGCCCGTTGGATCTTGTTGGATTATGGTGATGTGATTGTTCACATATTCCATGAAGAGGACCGCAGCTTCTATAATCTGGAGAGGTTATGGAGAGATGGCGTACTGACTCATAGGTAAGCTTTTTATTTAGTTTTATGATTTGGAACAATACGGGAGCGCTGCTCCCAATTTTACATAAACTATTTGATTAAGGAAGTGGAAGTAAATGACGGAATACAATCCGAAGGAAATTGAAAAGAAGTGGCAGGGTATTTGGGACGAAAAGGGAACATTCTTTGCTTCTGAAGACAAATCCAAAGAGAAGTTTTATGCTTTAATCGAGTTCCCCTATCCTTCCGGGCAAGGCCTCCATGTTGGACATCCGAGACCTTATACTGCACTAGATATCGTAGCCAGAAAAAGAAGGCTGCAGGGATATAACGTGTTGTACCCCATAGGCTGGGACGCATTTGGATTACCGACTGAAAATTATGCCATTAAAAATAAAATTCACCCGGCAGTGGTTACGGAAAGAAATATTGCAAGGTTCAAGTCCCAGCTGAAGGCTTTGGGTTTTTCCTTCGACTGGTCCAGAGAAGTCAATACCACGGATCCTGAGTATTATAAATGGACACAGTGGATCTTTTTAAAATTGTTCGAAAAGGGACTGGCTTACAAGAAGGAAAGTGCCATCAACTGGTGTACCGATTGTAAGGTAGGCCTTGCCAATGAAGAAGTTGTCAATGGTGTCTGTGAGCGCTGCGGAAGCGAAGTTGTGAGAAAAGTCAAGAATCAGTGGATGTTGAAGATCACAGAGTATGCGGAAAGACTCATTACAGACCTTGATCTGGTGGATTATATTGAAAGGGTCAAGATTCAGCAGAAAAACTGGATCGGCCGTTCGGAAGGGATGGAGGTAGACTTCAAGATCAATGGGGGAGACGCTTTAAGGGTTTATACCACAAGGCCCGATACCCTCTTTGGTGCCACTTATATGGTTATTTCTCCCGAACATCCGATGATTGACAAGCTCAAGGATCAAATCAAGAACCTTGATGCAATCATGGAATACAGGGAATTTGCGAGTAAAAAATCAGACTTTGAAAGAACAGAGATGGCCAAGGAAAAGACCGGGGTTGCCATTGACGGCATCCAGGCGATCAACCCTGTTACCGGAAAGGAAATTCCGATCTGGGTTTCCGACTATGTGCTGATGTCCTACGGAACCGGTGCCATCATGGCGGTTCCAGGTCATGATACAAGAGACTGGGAATTTGCAAAGAAGTTTAACCTTCCGATCATTGAGGTGGTTGCGGGAGGAAATGTTGAAGAAGAAGCTTTCACTGATATAGAAAACGGAACCATGGTGAATTCCGGATTCCTGAATGGCCTGCAAGTGAAGGAAGCTAAGGAAAAAGTAAGTGACTGGCTCGAAGAAAAAGGAATCGGAAAGAGGAAGGTTAATTATAAGCTGAGAGACTGGGTGTTCTCCCGCCAGAGATACTGGGGTGAGCCTATTCCGCTAGTTTACTGCGAAAAATGCGGATGGGTTCCTGTACCGGAGAACGAACTTCCATTGCTTTTGCCTGAGGTTGAGTCCTATGAGCCGACGGACAATGGTGAGTCACCGTTAGCAAAAATGACAGATTGGGTGAACACTACTTGCCCGAAATGTGGCGGTCACGGTACTCGAGAAACCGATACCATGCCGCAGTGGGCAGGCTCTTCCTGGTATTTCTTAAGATATACCGATCCTAAAAACCCCGATGCCCTTGCAAGCAAGGAAAATCTTGACTACTGGACACCGATTGACTGGTACAATGGGGGTATGGAGCATACCACGCTTCACTTGTTGTACTCCAGGTTCTGGCACAAGTTCCTGTTTGATTACGGCGTGGTGCCAAGCTGTGAGCCATATCAGAAGCGTACTTCCCATGGAATGATTCTCGGGGAAAACAATGAAAAAATGTCCAAATCCAGAGGCAATGTTGTCAATCCTGACGAAGTTATTGAAGAATTTGGTGCAGATACTTTAAGAATGTACGAAATGTTTATCGGGGACTTTGAGAAGGCAGTACCCTGGTCCCAAAACGGTGTGAAAGGCTGCAGAAGATTCCTGGATCGAGTGTGGAGAGTCCAGGAGATGCTGGCGGATGGAGCAGAGTACTCAAAGGAACTGGAAATCAGTATGAATAAGACCATCAAAAAGGTCAGCGAAGATCTTGAGAACCTCAAGTTCAATACTGCGATTGCCAGCATGATGGCTTTAATCAATGATTTCTATGCCAAGGGAACTGTCAACAAGGCGGAGTTCAGAACCTTCCTGATCTTGTTGAATCCGGTAGCACCGCATATCACGGAAGAACTCTGGCAGCTGAATGGCTTTGAGGGTATGTTGAACCAGCAGGGATGGCCTGCCTGGGATGAAAGCAAGACCATTGAGGATCAGATTGAAATTGCAGTTCAGTTGAATGGCAAAGTCAAAGAGAAAGTCATGGTTGCTTCAGGTCTTGATAAACAGCAGACGGAAGAAGCAGCATTGCAGAGTGATAATGTAAAGGCGCTTATCCAGGGGATGACAGTGGTAAAGGTCATCGCTGTTCCAGGAAAACTTGTGAATATCGTTGTTAAATAGGAATTAGGATGTAAATAGCAGCAGGGGGCGAAAGCCCCCTGTTATAGTTTATGGAGATTGGCGAAGTTAAAAGGTGGATGCTTATGAAATATGACATAGAAGCTGTGATTTTTGATTTTGACGGTGTGATTGTTGACTCCGGTGCGGATATTGTCAATGCTGTTCAATATACTTTGCGGCAGTTTAAACAGCCGGAGTTGCCTTATAATGAAATCATAGGGTATGTAGGTCATGGCGCTAAAGAATTGATTAGAAAGTCTTTTAAGGGCTGTAGTGAGCAAATGATCGAGGAAGCATTTCCAGTTTACAAAAACTATTATCTGGAACATGCCATTGTCGAAACCAAACTATACCTCAATGTTAAAGAGACCCTTACAGCATTAAAAGACAGGAAAAAGAAGATTGCTTTAGTCACCAATAAGCCCGAGGATCTGGCACTGAAGATTCTTAAGGGGCTAGAGGTGGAAGAATATTTTGACAGCGTGATTGGTCCTGAATCAGTAAAAAAAATGAAACCCGATCCGGAAGGAATTCTTAAAGTAGTTCGCGAATTCGGTGTTAAGACTGAATTGGCAGTAATGGTGGGTGATTCTCATACCGATGTGGAGGCAGGGAGAAGCGCAGGAACGATTACCTGCGGAGTGACATACGGGCTGGGGGATCGAGATGAGCTTGTGAAATCAGCGCCGAACTTTTTTATTGATGAGATGTCTAAACTGATAGAATATATTGAATGAAATCGATATAAAAGTTCTATATATGACAAAGAAAAACCAGCATGAAGCGCTTCATACTGGTTTTTCTGTTTAACAGATGTTTATGTGAATAGATAAAAATACTGATAATAGGTAGGGTCAATTTAATAATGCAGTTTAGCTCATTTCACCGGATCGGTTTCCTTCAGTACTTGCGAAATCAGTACATTGTTAAATTTTTCTGATTCTTCAAAACAGGGGGAGTGCGCCGACTTTTCGAACCACACAAGTTCCTTCCTAGGCGCTTTCAGCTTTTGAAAGTATTTTTCTGCAACGGCAGAAGAGGTACAGTGATCATACCTTCCAAGCAAGAAGTACACAGGGACCTTCACCTCCGGGATCTTTTCACTAAACCGGGTGTGATCAATCAATTCACCGATTGAGTTATGCTCGATAAGAACATAGCTTAAAAGGTCTTTTAGATGATATTCCTTAGCGAATAGTGCGTATTTTAAAATATCATTGGCATTGCGCTTTCCATAAACAAAGCCGCCGAATTCCATATTCCATTTGCGCTGAACCTCAGTTGAAGAATGTCCGCCCTCATAACTTCCGTTTTCAGGATAGCCTATCGCCCGTAACTCTTTGAGCGCTTTCTGGTTATTGGTATTTTCTGCGGCTTCTATGACGAAGCGATAGCCATCTTCTTCACTTTCGGGTCCATCAGAACACTGACCTGTTCCGATATAAGCAATGAAGGATTCTGGATATCTGTGTATGGTAGACATTCCGAGAAAACTTCCCCAGGAGTGACCCAACAAATATATTTTTTCCTTATGAAAGCGCTTTTTTAAAAGTTCTGCAACCTCATGGGTATCGGAGATATATTGCTCCAGATTAAAGGAGTCCTTCGGCGACGAGCTGAAAAATGATTTGCCTGCACCGCGCTGGTCCCAATTCACAACAACAAAATATTTCTCCAAGTCTGCGTTAAAGTGTTTCACAAAGGCCATTTCCGATGTACCCGGCCCGCCATGCAGGAATAGAAGTACCGGATTATCCTTGTTTTGTCCCCGGATCAAGAGCCATTGATCGACTCCGCCGATCTTTACCTTTTCAAGAGATGCGACACTGTTAGGGAGGGTATTGCCACTGGCGTCCTTGATCGGTGAAGTATAACCACGGGGGAGCATGAAGAGGGCAGCAAGGATCATCAGGGTCATCAATGGAAGTATCCATTTAAAATGCTTTTTTATAAATTTCATAATACTGCTCCTTAATACCTATATACGATAAATATCAATCACAGGGGAAATTCTCAATCTTCTGCCTCTATCTTAACAGAGTCATACTTTAACGCTGCGTTTTTACCAACACTGCTCTTTTCGATTTGTACGGCTTTCCCTTCACCCGAAAAGTTATCCATAACCCGACACCGTTTGATATAAGCGGTTGAACTCTTTGCAGATTTCAGCAAACATCCTTTGGCGATGATATCCTCGGCAGCGATATTCAATGGAATATTTCTGGGGACAAAGATTTCAACATCCCTACCTTCCGCAAGCTCATCATAGACTACCTGATCCTTGTATTTATCAAACTGGAACAATGAAATCCAGGGTCTCATCTGGTATACAAATGGCTGATTATCCGAAGTTTTCTTAAACTCAACAAAGTTCTTGAGCTTAATATGAGCGGTATCAGCGTCAACATAGCGGTCAGATTTTTGTGATAGCAGATAGTCGTATACTTTGACTTCTACATACTCTCTATCAGTTCCGTAAAACTCTTCCCAATTCAAGACCCTGATTCTGGCTTTTTCAAAATCCAAGGTCAATGGCTTGGCGGGGTCAATTTCAAGTTTGTACGATTTATATAGGGAGGTAGTATTCTGTCCAGCCGGAAAAATAAGTGCAACAACAGATAGGCAAAGTGTTAAAATTATAGGAATCAATATTTTTTTCATCATATATTCACCTCCATTTCTTTCAGAGGAAGGCAGCCAATCCAATAGACAATGCTGCTGGTGAGCAAAAGCTTGATGCTGAGTATAATCACAGACTGCTCAAAGATAAAGAAGGACAAAATATCAAAAGTAAAGCTTCTCCACCACGGGATAATAAACATCAAACCAAAAACGATCAGGATTGCTGCTGTACGTATTTTAAACCTCAGAATGAACATATTAATCAGGTAAATCACCGATAAAAGAAGCATCGCATAACTAAAGGTAACCCAAAGCCCGGCAAGCAGGCTTGTTATTGTAACCGTATCGACAAGGATGGTAGATGGGTAAAAAACTGCGATTAATTTTGCCGCAAGCATTTCAACCATACTGGCTGCCAGCATTCCTGCCAGAAGCATAAAGCTGCAGATGGTCAGGATGATGAAGTTCCCGGCAGCATATACCTTCCGGTTGATGGGATAGACAAACCTTTTTTTGATTTCACTCCGGGTACTGGAGCTGATGGTGAGGATGATCATAATAATATAAGTGAAGGTGATACCAAAGGACAATACCCCTGAAACGCTTCCGGTCGGAATATTCATCCTGTTGAGAATAAAAGTCAGCATCATGCCCAGCAGCGAGATTCCCAGAACGATGAGCGGGTAGACAACAAAGGTATGCTTGTAGCTGACTAGTTTATTGATGACCAAGCCTTTTAAAGCTCTTTTAAAGTTATTATCCAATCTCATGAAGTACTTCACCCCTATCACTTTTGGTCAGGTAGATACAAATGTCCTGAACACTGATTTTACTGATGTCTGTGTTGTTTTCTTTCAAGTAGGAAAATTCATTTTGGCTTAAATCGTTTTTTATCCCGGCAATAACGCTGTTCCCTAGAACCTCAGTACTGAACACTTCCTTTTTCTCAATGAAAGGAAGAAGGATTTCCTTTTTTCCGTTCAGATAAATGCCGTATTCCTGCATTTCTTCAATGGGTTTGTGCAGTACGGCCGAGCCTTCATGGATTAAAACGATCTCTTCCAAAAGGTTTTCCAGTTCACTAAGCAAATGGCTGGAGATGAGAATTGTTCTCGGATTCTCCGCATAGTCCTTAAGAAGGATACTGTAAAATTCCTTTCGTACAGCAGCATCCAGACCCAGGGTAGGTTCATCCATCAGAGTAAGGGGAGATCTGCTGGCCAGACCCATGATAATGTTGAATTGTGTCTTCATGCCCCTGGAAAGCTTGCTGTATTTCAGCTTTTCATTGAGTTCAAAATGCTTGAGCAGCTTTTGGGCATAAACATGGTCCCAATGCTTATAGTAAAGCGAGCCCAGCATGAGGATTTTACCCAATTCCCATTCTTTTTCGTATTGGATTTCTTCATCAATAAAAGTGATATTGGAGATCACGTTGAGGTTGTCAAAAACCTTTTCTCCCCATAAAGTCAGTTCTCCGGAGGTTGGCTTTAGAAAGCCGGCACAGGTTTTGAGAAAGGTTGTCTTTCCTGCGCCGTTTCTTCCGATGAACCCAATGATCTTGTTGTCATTGACGGTAAAGGAAAGTTCTTTCAATGCAGTTTTGCTGCCGAACTGTTTGGAAAGTTTTCTGCATTCAATTACGTTCATTCTTGTTCCTCCTTTCCTAATTCATCAATCATCTTCTTTATCTCGTCTTTGGTAATGTTCAGTTTTTTTGCTTCCAGAAACAGATCCCTGAGTAAACTGGAGAAGAATACCTTCTTCTTCTTTTCCTGGATCATTTCCTTTGCACCGATGGATACATGCATGCTTAACCCTCTTTTCTTATACAAAATTCCTTCGGCCACCAGCAGGTTGATCCCTTTGGCAGCAGTAGCGGGATTCACATTAAAAAGCCTGGCAATCTGGTATTGGGAGTAAGCTTGCTCTTCCTCTGCCAGAATCCCGTTTAGGATATCATCTTCGATTCCTTCAGCAATTTGAATGTAAATAGGTTTTAAACTATTCAGTTCAATTTTCATTCATTCACCACCTATATACTACATTACTTATGTAATGTAGTATATTACTAATGTAAGTATATGTCAATAGAAGCGTTTGTTTATTTACAAAAAAGTTTAGAAAGGAATATTTGAAGAAATGAAGGAAAAAGGAGGAAGTCGTTCGGTGACCTTAACTTTGATTACAAGTAATATGCCGGGGAGTTCTAAAATGAACCAAATGCGGCTGAAAATATCCCATGAGATCAGAACACTGAAAGTATAAATCTTCTAAAAACGGATACAAAAAATGAAGCCCGGAACGATTAAACTCCAAGCTTCATTTTAAATAATGGGTTATTTGATCTTCTCTTCAATATATCTTTTGATTTTCTTCGTGGTTGTCTTTACAAATTCGGTTTCGCGGATGGAAAAGTCATAGATTCGCTTGTATAACGGCATATTTTTATTGACATTTCGTACTTCGGAATCAATCAATCTCAGACATTCATCATCGGTCAGCTGCTCTGAGCCAAGATACTGCCGGATGCTTTCAAAATCCGGGACGATCTGAGCGTTGACAAAGGTTTCTCCGGACTTTTCATCCAATTGGCCCCAGACTAAGGACTCAAGGATGAAAGGACTTTTATTGAGATAAGCTTCAACTTCTTCAGGGTAAATATTTTTACCGTTTTTCGTGACAATGACATTTTTCTTCCTTCCGGAGATATAGTAAAAGCCGGACTTATCGGCATATCCCAAATCTCCGGTATAGAACCAGCCATCCTTTAAGACTTTACGGGTTGCCTCTTCATTTTTATAATATCCAAGCATGACGTTGTCACCTTTTACTACCAGTTCACCGATTCCGTTCTCATCCACATCCTCCAGTCTGACGCTGACACCGGGGAGGGGGAGACCGATCGAAGCATCCTTAAATGCAGTATCGGTATTGCCGATGACCAAAGGTGAACACTCCGTAAGACCATATCCCTGCAAGACCTTTATCCCAAAGGTTCTCAATCCTTTGGAAACATCGGGGTCAATGGCGGCTGCGCCGGTCAGAATCAGTCGAAGTCTGCCCCCGAAGGTTTCATGGATCTGCTTGAAAAGTTTTCTGCGAAGGTCAATTCTAAGTGTATTGAATAAGGTATCACTTACACGCATAGCAAGCTTCAGCTTGGTTTTTAAACCTTTTTGTTTTTCTGCCTGCTCCCAGATCTTTTTGTACATGTTCTCAAGTAAAAGGGGAACGGCAAACAGGATCGTAGGTTTGAATTCCTTGAAATTCTTCGCAATGTGCCTTAAGCCTTCATTGAAAGCAATGGTTCCGCCGCTGTACAGCATGGCAAGAATACCAAGCGTGCACTCATAGGTGTGATGAATGGGCAGAATGGATAGGGAAGCATCATTGCTGTCCACATGGACGGTGGACATAACTGCGGTAATATTCGAACAAATATTTTTGTGAGACAGCATGACACCTTTTGCATGACTGGTTGTGCCGGAAGTAAACAAAAGCATGTTCATTGCCGTCGGGTTAATTTTTGCATCGATAAAGGACTTGTCCCCTGAAAGCAGAAGCTGTTTTCCTTTCTCAACAAGCCGATGGAAGGAAAGGATATTGTTGTTGTCTTCCTGTGCATCCATATCAATAAAGTATTTAACTGATCTGAGGGAAGAGGATATTTTTTCGATGATACCGGAATGCTTTCCGGAAAACACGATGGCTTTAGCCTCCGAGGCTTGCAGCAGGTTTTCCACTTCAGAAGGCGGAAGGTCTTTGTCGAGAGGGACAACCACTCCGGTTCCATTAACTGTAGCAAGATAGGATACACACCATTCATATCGGTTTTCACCGATAACAGCAATCATTGTATCTTTTAGTCCCAGGTGAATAAAGGCTGTACCCAGTGCATCGACGGCACTTTTGAATTGATGGTAGGTGATCCCTTTGATTTCATTAATGCTTTTGACCAAAAAAGCATTTTTTTCGCCAAACAAGCGAAAGCTTTGGTCCAGCATGTCTTTTAAGTCTGAGATTGCCCTAACCTTGTAATTAAGGGTAAGTTCCATAACCTAACGCTCCCATGTCCTAAGAATAATTTTTCAGTAAACAAATAAAGCTTATATTTATATAGTCAATATTTTCAGTGTGCTTGGGTGTATATCGGTGTATATATTTTATTATTCCGTTTTATTTTCATATTAGCCTGTTTTTTCCACGTAGCGTTTGATTTTTCTGGTGGTGGTTTTGGCAAATTCGTCTTCACGGATTGAAAATCCGCGGATATGCTTGTATAAGGGCATAGTTCTGTTGATGGCTTTTACTTCAAAAGCAATGATTCTATGAACTTCTTCCATGGAAACCTCTTCAACCCTCAACTTTTGCTTGATTTCATCAAAAGCAGGCACAATCTGGGCGTTCACATAGGTTTCTCCGGAAGTCTCATCATACTTGCCCCAAACAAGAGATTCCAGTATAAACGGACTTTTATTGAGATAAGCTTCAACCTCTTCGGGGAAAATGTTCTTTCCGTTTTTTGTGACAATGACATTCTTCTTTCGGCCGGTAATATAGAAGAAGCCGTCGCTGTCCATATGACCAAGATCACCGGTATAAAGCCATCCGTCCTTCAAAACCTTTTGGGTTGCCAGTTCGTTTTTATAGTATCCCAGCATCACATTATCGCCCTTGACTACCAATTCACCGATACCTTCCCTGGAAGGGTTTTCTATTCTCATCTCAACACCTGGCAAGGCGGGACCGATAGAAGCATGTTTAAACATTTTATCCGTATTTACAGCCACAATGGGAGAGCATTCCGTAAGCCCGTATCCTTGGATTACTCTAAGACCCATGGAATGAAAACCCTTCGAAACCTCCGGATTGATTCCGGCAGCACCGGATACGATCAACCGTACCCGGCCTCCGATATTTTCATGGATTTGCTTGAAGAGTTTTCTTCGGATATCAATTTTCAGGACATTCAGTAAAAAGTCACTGACGGCCATCGCAATCTTCAATTTTGTTTTCTGACCCGGCTTTTTCTTGGCCTGATCCCAGATCTTTTTGTACATGCTTTCGAGAATTAAAGGAACCAAAAACAATAAGGTTGGTTTTGTCTCCTTCAGATTTTTCGCAATATGCTTCAAGCCTTCATTAAAAGAAACAGAACAACCGTTATAAAGTATGACCAGGAGATCGGTGGTACAGCCATAGGTATGGTGTAGGGGAAGAATGGACAGGGATGAGTCATTGC